>SLKC01000083.1 GCA_007134775.1 Ectothiorhodospiraceae bacterium
ACCAGCTGAATTTCGCCCGCGGCTCCGCCCACACGATCGCGCTACACGTCTTCCAGGCGCGTGATCCGGGCGACCTACGCCGCCAGCTTGAGCATCCCGGCGATGTCTATCGCCTGCTGCGTCGCGGCGACGATGACCCCGATGTGCTCGCCATGGACCGATTCATCGTCGAGCCGGGACGCAGCCGGCTGGTGCGCGTCGATCGTGCCGACGAATCGCGCTATCTCGTCATTGTCGCCGGTTACACCGAATACTCGCGCAACGCGGCGACCCGGATCATCGAGATCCCCGAGATCTACGATATCCCGCGTGGGCGCGAGCGCTTCGCGTTCGACAACATCGTGGATACATTCAATCCCTTCTCGAGCACGCCGGATCCGCGTCCGGGGCGACTCGAGGGGTGGATGATGCTCGACGAGACTGGAATCGAGAGGCTGCGCATGCTGGCACGTTAGCCGCTCCGACCGGGATCGGAGGTTTCACGCCCGCAGCCGCCGTCAACGACCAACGCAGGAGAAGACGAGTGAACACCAAGCGGCCGTTGTTCTGGCATCAGGGTCTGTTCCTGCAGCCACAGCACTTCCAGTACGCCGACGCCCACCACGCCTGGGCGGCCACCGCGCTGGATCGGGGCATCCATCCGAATCATTGGGGCGTGGTCGAGCTGGGGATCAACGATGAGCGGTTGAGCAGCGGCGTGCTCGAACTCGAGCGGGCCACGTTTCTCTTCCGCGACGGCACGTTGGTGAACGTCCCGGACAGCGCCGTCATCGCTACGCGCGATTTCCGCTCCGATTGGCACCCGGACGAGCCGGGGCTGCAGCTCTATGTCGGCCTCAAGCGGCTTGTCGATGCCGATGCCAACGTCACGGTGGTTCCGGATCGCGAGAGCGCGACGCGCGCACCGACCCGGTACGCCTCCCTGGCCGATTCCGATCCAATGCCGGATCTGCACCAGGGCAAGGAGGGCACGGTCCAGGTCAAGACGCTCCATCACGTACTGCGCATCTTCGTCGAGAAGGAGCTCGAGGAGGCCGAGGACTACGAGATCCTGCCGCTGGCCCGGCTCGTGCGCGATGGTGATGCCGTCGAACTTGATCCCAACTATGCGCCGCCAGCGCTGACCATGAGTTCGGTCCCCGCGCTGCTCCATATCCTGCGCGAGATCCGCGAACAGGTCGTTGGCCGCGCCCATCAGCTCGAGGAATACAAGGGGCCGACTGCCGGGGCTTCCGAATTCAGCCCCAAGGTGATGCGTTACCGCTTCGCCCTGCAGGTGCTGGGGCGCTACGCGCCGATCATCGCCCACCTGAGCGAGTCGCCGCAGGTGCATCCGTGGGAGGCCTACGGCATCCTGCGCCAGCTCGTCGGTGAGCTCAGTGCCTTCTCGACCGATATCGATGTCCTGGGCACGCCCGTCGGCCACAACGAGGGAATGCCCGCCTACGACCATCAGCGGGCGGGCACGCAGTTTCGCGATGCGCGCATGACGATCGAGCGCTTGCTCAATGCTATCACCGTCGGCCCCGAGTACATCGTTGGCCTTGAGCACACCGCCTACGGTCGCTACGAGCGTGAAATCCCGCGCCACTTTCTCGACCGCCGTGCCCAGCTCTACCTGGCGCTACGCACCGAGGCGATGTCGGACGAGCTGCTCGACTCGTTCCAGAACTTCGCCAAGATCGGTGCCGCACATGAGGTCGACCTGTTCGTGCGTCGCGCTCTGCCCGGGCTGAGTACCACCTATCTGACGGTGCGTCCTGAGAGTCTGCCGCAGCGGCCGAACACGCACTACTTTCGACTCAACCAGAACGACACCCTCTGGGAGGGTGTCGAGAACACGCGCACGCTGACCGTGTTATGGGACGCCGCGCCGGACGATCTGAAAATCGAGCTCATCATGGTGAGGGGGTAAGCCGATGCGCCTGATCGACTGCTTTGCCGACGCCATTAGCACGACGCTCGCCTACGTCGATGCGATCCGTAGCGGCGTCAGCCCCGATTACGAGGAAGTACGCCTCGGTATCGAGAGTGTCCTCTCGGCGAACGCCAACTACGCCGCGGGTGGATTCACGCGCGAGCAGTACGATCTCGCGAAATTCGCGGTCGTGGCGTTCATCGACGAGATCATCCTGTTGTCGGATTGGGAGCACCGCCACCACTGGGCGCACGAACTACTGCAGAAATCGCACTTCGCCACCAGCAATGCGGGCGAAAAGTTCTTCGACAAACTGGATGGGCTCAGCTCCTTCGACCCGGGCGAGCGCGACGTGCGCGAGGTCTATGTCTACTGCCTCGCCCTCGGCTTCGTCGGTAAATTCTACCGCCCCGGCGACCGTGCGCGCCTCGAAGAGATCCGCAACGCCAATCTCAAGGTCCTGCGCGACAGCGACGATGTCGCGGCGGTGCAGGGCGAGCAGGAACTCTTCCCGGGTTCCCGTGGTTCCGGGGAGGCCGGGGATGTCCGGCCACCGCCGCCGCGCCGGCCGTGGCTCTATTACGGCGTACCGGTGTTGGGGCTTCTCATTGCATTCGTTTATTTCCGGATCGACCTGCTCTGGGCCGGTGAGTATCTCGTCACGGTGATCTGAGGGGGCCGACCATGATCAGCAAGTTCATTCCCGCGGCAACGAAGGCGGAACGGTCGTGAAGAAATTCCTCAAATTCCTGCTCGTCGTGGCGATCTGGCTGGTCATCGCTGCCGTTATCATCGGCGGTGCGCTGGCCCTTGAACAGCCGGTCGCCACGGCCTTGATCATCCTCGGCGTCCTGTTCGGTGCCTGGATCCTCTTCCTGGTGATCCGCAAGCTCGTCGCCCGGCGACGTGCGAAGCAACGCGCCGAAAGCCTGGTCAACGTTGAACAGCCCGACGATAGTGCCCAGGCGGGTGGCCGTCGGAGCTGGCGCGACCTGTTGGACTGGCGAGCCAAGGGCACGCTCGAACGGCGATTCCGCCGGGTGGTACGACTGCTCTATGGCAGTCGACTGCGCGAGGAGGGGGACCCGCTCTATGTGCTGCCCTGGTACATGCTCCTCGGCCAGGACAAGAGCGGCAAGACCGAGCTGCTTTCACAGTCCGGGTTGTCGACGCCCACGATCGACGACGAAGCGCTGCGCACCACCGAGGACAGCCTCGACTGGTGGCTCTACAACGAGGCCATCGTGCTCGATACGCCGGGCACGTATATCGGTGTCGACGAGGATGCGCCGCGCCACCCCGACTGGCCCGCATTGATGAAAATCCTCGCCGAGGATCGCATCCGTGAACCGCTCAACGGCATTGTCGTCACGATCTCCTACGACCGCCTCCAGGGCGAAGCCGAGGAACTCTTTGATCATGGGCGCCTGATTCGTAAACGCATCGACGAGTTGATGCGCGCAATCAAGGTCCAGCTCCCCATCTATGTCGTCGTCACCCAGTGCGACCAGATGAGCGGCTTCACCGCATGGTGCAGCAACCTGCCCCATGATGCGCTTGAGCAGCCGATGGGCATGATGAACGCCGGGGGCCTGCACGGTAGCGGTAGCGCCGAGACCTTTGTGCGCGAGGCCGTGAGCGCAGTCAGCGATCGCATCGGCCGGCTCATGCTCGTGCTCGTCAACGAGCGCCAGCCGGACCCGGACCTGCTGCGCCTGCCGCAGAACGTCGATGCCCTGCGTGAACCGCTCGCGACGTTCGCCGACGGTCTGTTCCAGGCAACCGCCTTCGAGGAGTCACCGCGCTTCCAGGGCCTTTATTTCACCGGTCGCGAGCGCGAGGCGGATAATGCCCGTCAGGCCTTCGCACGCGAACTCTTCACGCGCATCCTGCCAGGTAATCGCAACGTACTCAGCACGCTCTCGGGCGCCGAGCGGGCCGAGCGCCACACCCGGCGGCTCGTGCTCAGCGGGTGGGGGGTCGCCGTCATCGCCGCCGCCGCGCTGCTCGTGGGTGCCTGGGTCAACCATAAGAGCTATCTTACCGGTGTCGCCGAAGAGTACGCCGGCGAATTCGGTGAGGCCGAATCGATGCCTGAGCGCATCGATCGCATGCATAATCTGCGGGTCATGACCGAGGAGGTCGACGCTGAGATCCGCAGCTGGCTCATGCCCTGGTTCGGCGTCCCCGGCGCCGCGCGTCCCCCCTTCGTCCGCGAACTCCAGGAGATCTTCCACGATCGGACGCACGAAGAGGTCATCGAGGCGATCGACGCACGCTTCGACGCTGCTTTGGCGGAAGCCCACGAGCAGATCGCCAACGACGAACTCGCCGATGATGAGCTCGCCTTCCTCATCAGTGCCCTCGTCGAACGGATCAATGTGCTGTCAGCCTATGTCGATGGTGTCCGCGGTGATGGGCTCCACGATTATCCCGGGCCTTACGACAACAGTGCGATCTACTTCCCCGACCCGGTGGGCCCGCGCACGATCGAACAGCTCAACGGCATCTACAAGCAGTCACTGATCTGGTCCCGGGATCGCTCGCGTGTGCGCGAACAGCTGCGCGACGAGCGTGATGACCTCGTCGCGCTCCTCGAAGCGACGGGTGAACGCATGAGCTGGCTGATCCCGTGGGCGAACGAGGAGGTGGCCGGCGCGGGCTTCGGTCTGCGCGACTTCTGGGACGGCTCGCGTACCATCGAGGACCCGCCGCGTGTGCAACCGGCCTTCACCATTGCCGGCTACGAGGCGATCCAGGACTTCCTTGAGCAGATCTGGTGGGCCGGCATCGAGGACGAAGAGCGCTTCAACGAGCTGGAATCCGCGTTCCAGACGCATTACCGCGAGCAGTTCGTGGACGAATGGGAGGCCTTCGCGCTCGACTTCAGCCGCGGCACGGAGATGTTGCGCGGTGAGCGCGAATGGCGCGATACCGTCACGTCGATGGCGACGCCACGCAATCCGCACTTCCACCTCCTCGAGGTCATGTACGAGCACTTCGAGTACTTCGACCGGGAGGAACTCCCCGACTGGGTCCGCATGGTCCAGTTCCACGACGAGATGCGCAGTTTCGCCCCGGACGACGACCAGGACCATACGGCGCGCAATCGCGTTTTCACCAAGATGGGGCTGGGGATCCTCAAGCGCACGGGGCCGATCGGCAAGAGCCTGGCCAAGACCGGCAAGCGCGGGACGAAGACCAAGCGCCGCCTCGATCAAGCGGATGCGCGCTCGGGGGCGACACCGGACGAGCGCGCCCTGATGCTCGATGAAGGCGGTGAAATCCTCGGTGAATATCGCGGCCTGCTCGAGGACATGGCCTTCGATTCGGATATACGCAGCGTCTCACACGACGCCAACGCGGAGCGGTTCGCCGCCCCTGACGATCCGGGAAAAGGCGACGGGCCTAAAGCGCAGGCCCACCAAAAAATGCGCGACCTCCAGAGCATCGCCGGTGTTGTGACCCAGTACAACCGCGCCTTCTGGGAGGTCTTCCAGGGGCCACTCGAGGTGATCGGCGAATACTACCTGCACGAATCGGCTTGCTATGTACAGGACCAGTGGGCCGACGAATTCCTGGTCGAACTCGAAGGCGTTCCCGAGGGCCGGCGCGGCGAGTTCGCCTTCGGTGAGGGTGGCGAACTCTGGGACTTCATCGACGAAAACCTGGACACCTTTGTCCGTCGCCGCAGTGGTGCCGGCTACGTGTCCACCTCGGCCAACGGCTATCGCATGCCGCTGAACGAGGATTTCCTTATGTACGCGACCCAGGGTCGCGAGGGGATGCGCGAGCGCGAGCAGCGCCACCGGGTCCGTATCGAGGCGCTACCGACGGCGACCAACGAAGAGGCCGTGCACAAGCCCTCGCGGACCGCGGTCCAGCTCCGCTGCGCCGATGAGGATCAGGACCTGGAGAACTACAACTTCCCGGTCTCTGGCGTCTTCAACTGGGATACCGCCTGCGACGATGTCGTCATGGAGATCGATATTGGTCGCTACACGCTGGAACGGCGTTGGGAGGGACAGCACGGCTTCCCCGAGTTCCTGAGCGAGTTCCGCACCGGCCAGCAGCGCTACCGCCCGGCGGACTTCCCGCGCCACGAGCAGATCCTCGAAGACTACGGTGTCGAACACATCACGGTCGGCTTCCGCTTCAGCGGCCACCAGCCCGTGATCGCCCAGATGACCGCGCTGCCCACCGAGGCGCCGCGACGCATCGCGCAATGCTGGAACTGATCCATGGTCGACCACCCGAGCCAGTACGCCGAATGGGATCCACTGACCCTCACCTATTCCTTTGATGGTGAGGAGGTGGAGCTGCCGATGCGTCTGCTGGTGATCGGGCGTTTTTCGACCACGCCAATCACCGCGCGCAAGCGTGAGCCCATGCCCGTGACGGCGGCCACATTCGACGCCGTGATGCGCGATCTCGCACCCACGCTGCATCTCACCGTGGCCGATCGGCTTCTGGAGGCAGGCGAATCACGCGATCTGGAAATCCCGATCCGGGCGCTGGATGACTTCTCGCCCGAGTCGCTGGCGCGGCAGGTGCCCGTGCTTGCGGCCGTTTTCCGCCTGATGCGCCGACTGCGTGCCGGCGACCTGTCCACCGCAGACGCGGGGGATGAGGCGCAGTTGCTCGTCGCCCTGGGCTTCGAGCCGGAGCGCGCCGATTCCCTGTGGCGCGAGTACGCCATCGCGGAACTTGCCGACCGCCTCGGCCGGCAGCTCGACGAGATCCTCCACCATCCTGACCTGCAGGCGCTCGAGGCCAACTGGCGCGGCCTGCGCATGATCGCCGACCAGATCAGCGACGAGATGCACTGCCGTCTCGATCTGCTCGATATCGCACGCGACGATCTGCTCGAGGACTTCCGCACCCATGCCGACGCGGATGCCTCGCTGCTGTTCCAGACCATCCACGCGCGCGAATTCGGCCAGTATGGCGGTGAGCCCTACGCTGCGGTGGTCGCTGCCTACCAGTTCGGGCCCGGGGCCGCCGACCTCGAGCTGCTTCGCCACGTCGCACAGGTGTGCGCCTATGCCCACGCCCCCTTCATCGCCGGCGCGGCGCCCGCCATGTTCGGTCTGCAGCGTTTCGATGAACTCGTCGATGCGACATCGCTGCCGGAACAGAAGCGCTCGTCGCGCTTCGCTAAATGGCGCGGTTTCGTCGATGAGGAAATGACGCGTTATATCGCCCTGACCGCGCCGCGCGTGCTCCTGCGCGCGCCCTATGGCCGCGGCGAACACGCTGAGACCACATTCGGTTATCGCGAGGATGTTACGCGCGATCATGATCATGGCCTTTGGGGCGTTGCCGCGTTCGCCTTCGCCGGCAGCCTTGTGCGCAGCTTCGAGCGCTACCGGGTCTGTGTCGATATCGTCGGGCACTCGGGTGGGCGGGTGCAGGGGCTACCCGCCCTTGTTGACGAGATCGACCACGGCTCGGCCTATCCGGTTGAGGTCCTGCTCTCCGAGCGCAAGGAGGCCGAACTCGCTGACCTGGGCTTCATGCCGTTGGCGGTCGCGCGCGCGCGTGGGGATCTGGTTTTCAACTCGGCCCATTCGCTGCACTGGGCCGCCGTGGAGGCCGACCGCAAGCGTCGCGAGGACCCGGAGAGCCTCGGGCTGCGCCTCGGTGCGCAACTCCCCTACATCTTCCTGATCTCGCGCATCGCCCATTATCTGAAGGTGATCCAGCGCGACATGATCGGGACATTACGTACCGAAGCGGAGATGGAGACCGAGCTCCAGGGGTGGCTGCGCCGCTACGTCTCCGATGTCGAGAACCCGGCACCGGCGCTGCGTGCGCGGCGTCCGTTGCGCAAGGCGGAGCTGCGCATCACCGACGAGGAGGGCGGGGGCTCCTCGTATCGGATGCACCTCGACCTCGTCCCCCACACACGCTTCATGAGCACGGAGTACTCGCTGTCGCTGGAAGGGCGACTGGGCAAGCAATGAGCCGCGTCTTCGATACGGTTGAGGAGTCTGAATCATGCCGTCGATGGGATACGTAACGATCGAAGGAGAAGAGCAGGGCCACATCGAGGGGCCCGCCGAACACCAGGGCGAGGAAGGTCTGATCGAGATCTTCTCCTTTGACCACGAGGTCGCGATTCCCCGCAAGGCGACCGAGGCCCTGACCGCGGGCCGTCCTGTGCATCAGGAAATCGTCGTCGGCAAGCTGGTCGATCGCAGCACGCCGAAACTCTATCAGGCGATGGATCAGCACGAGCGCCTGACCCGGGTCGAGTTCTCCTGGTACGAGTACAACCCCAGTGGCATTCGCGAACTCGAGTTCAGTATCGAGTTGCAGAACGCCCTGGTCACGCGCATCCGCCCGTCGATGCCGGACTACCTTGACCCCGAATCGGATCGATACCGCTTCCTCGAACATGTCGCGCTGTCCTACGAAACCATCACCTGGAGTTGGGGCCAGGGCGACATCCAGTTCGAGGCGAGCTGGAATAGCGAAGAGGGCTGACATGACCAAGGTGCGTCTGATCGAGCGGCTCAACCGTCACGCCGACGAGCGCAGTGAGCGCCGTGTGCGCGACGAAGAGCGCGTGCGCGAATCAGTGCTCGGCCACATCGGTCAGCTCCTCAACACGCGGCGCGGTAATGTGCCCATTGATCCCGATTTCGGGATGCCGGCGATGGCACAGCGTGGCGGCGATGCCGCGGGCCAGGACCAGGAAGTGGTGAACCGGGCTATCCGCGAGCTGCTCGCCGCGTATGAGCCGCGGATCACCGATGTCGAGGTGGTATCGCGCGGCTTCTCCGGGCGTCAGCTCGGCATGGATATCGAGATCAAAGGGTCGGTCGCCTATCCGACACGACCACTGCCCGTGCGGCTGCGTGGCACGCTGCTTGCCGAGGGGCGTTTCGTTTTCTGACGAGGAGAGATCGTTCGTGGCGCAGTTCAACGATTACTACAAACGGGAATTGCGGATGCTGCGCGAGCGCGCCGCCGCGTTCGCGCGCGAACACCCCTCGCTCGCTGGCCTGCTCGAAGGCGCATCGGCGGACCCGGACGTGGAGCGCCTGCTCGAGGGCGTCGCCTTCCTTTCCGCCGATATCCGCCGCACGGTCGACGACGACTTCAGCGAGGTCGTGCACAATCTCGCCCAGACGATCTGCCCGCACCACCTGCAGCCGATTCCTTCGGCGACCATCGTTTCGTTCCAGCCGAAGACCAACCTGAAACAGACACATACGGTGCGTGCCGGCACCCATCTCGAATCCGTGCCGGTCGAGGGCCAGCCCTGCTATTTCCGCACGACGCTGGATACCCCGGTCACGCCGCTGCGCCTACAAGGTGCCGATCGTCCCGATCTCGAGACCGAGACCCTCGACGCTGAGGGCCGCTCGCAGATCCGGTTGCACCTGACCAGCGGCGATACCGCGCTCAACAGTATCGAGCTCCCCAGTCTGCGCCTACACATCGCGGGAGACTTCGCGGATACCTCCGATCTCTACATGCTGCTCACGCACTATCTGCAACGGATCCGCATCACCGATCGCAACGACGCCACGCTCGCCGAACTCGGGCCCGAGGCGGTCAAGCCATTGGGGTTCGGGCCGGACGAGAGCCTGCTGCCGCGCCCGGGCAATGTCCTGCCCGCCTACGGGATGCTGCAGGACTATTTCCTCTTTGCGGAGAAGTTCCTGTTTCTCGATGTCGATCTGCGCGACTGGCAGGCGCGGGGCAGTGGTGGCCAGTTCGCGATCGTCTTCGACTGCGATCACCCGCCCTTCGCCATCCCTGCCGTCGGGCGCGACCGCTTCGCACTCCATGCGACGCCCGCGGTCAACACGTTCGAGTGGGAGTCCGAGCCGGTGGTCATGGACCAACGCTTCGACGAGTATCCCGTGCGCCCGGCAGGCAACGCCGGGCAGCAGTTCAGTGTCCACTCGGTGCAACGGGTCGAGGGGATCGCACGCGGTGGCGGCACTCGCCGGACCTACGAGCCCTTCTCCTCGTTCCTGACCGGTAATACCGAAGCGCCGGTCTACCAGGCGGCCTATCGGCGTAGTGACGCCGGCGATGACGTCGAGGTGCGCCTGTCCGTGGCGCTGCCCGATGATCAACCGCTGCAGCATCGCGAGGTCCTCAAGGCGTGGCTGACCTGCACCAACGGCGAGCGCGCCGAGGTGTTGCTGCCGCACGATATCCAGACCCCGACCCGCGATACGCCGGAGCTGGTCACCTTCACCAATCTCACGGCCCCGACACCGGCGCGCCAGCCGCCGATGGACAAGGACAAGCTCTGGCACCTGGTGGCGCACCTGTCGCTCAACTACCTCTCGGTGGCGGACGTGGACAACCTGCAGGCACTTCTCCGCCACTACGCCGTCCCCGGCTCCCGGGAGCGCTCGCGCGACATGCCCAATCTCAAACGGATCGAGAGCATCAAGGAGATCCGCGTGCGCCCCGACGAGCGGCTGATGGGGGACTGTTTCGTGCGCGGCCAATCCATCCTCATCCGGCTGCGCAGCGATCACTTCGTCGGCTATGGCGACCGCTACCTGTTCGGCAGCGTGCTGAATCGCTTTTTCGCCGACTCGAGCGCGATGAATACCTTTACCGCGCTACAGTTCGAGGACACCGCGACCGGCGAGCGCATCGAGTGGCCGCCGCAGCTCGGTGCCCGACCGCTGATGTGAACCGAGGAAACCGTGTGAGCGCCCATGAGTGAGAGCGTGGCCAACGAGGACCTGCAGCGGCTCGAGGCGGACATCGTCGCCAACGGCTCGGCGTACTCATTTCGCCAGCTCGTCCGCCTGTTGCGGGGTCGCCTGCGCCCGCCCGGCACGACGCCCGATGAGGCCGTGCGCGTGCGCCCCGAGCTCTCCCTCGAGCTGCCGCGCTCCGAAGTCGCGCGCGTCGAGCGCCACGAGGACCAATACGAGGTCATTACGACGTTCCTCGGCCTCTACGGGGTCTCCTCGCCGCTGCCGGCGTTCTACACCGAGGAGTTGATCGAGGCCGCGCAGGAGGACCGCACCACGGCACAGACGCTGCTCGACGCGATCCACCAGCATCTGTTCGACCTCTACATCGCGGCGCGTGACAAGCACCGGCCGCTGGACGGCGCGGTCGAGCGTGACGACGCGCGTTTCCTGGACATGCTGCGCAGCCTCGTCGGCCTGCGCGATCCCAACATGCGGCGGGTGCTGCCGCAGCCCGACCGGATGCTGCGTTACGTCGCCCTGCTCGGGCCGCAGCAGCGCTCGGCCGAGGGGCTGCGTACCCTCCTCGCCGATGCGCTCGGCGACATGGACGTCACCGTCGAACAGTGTGTCGAGCGCCAGGTCCGTATCCCGGCTGCCGCGCGTATGCTCCTGGGTCGCCAGAGCCACCAGCTCGGGCGCAATGCCGTCATCGGCTTACACGTCAGCGACCGCATGAGCCGCTTCCGGGTACGCATCGGGCCACTCGACGCCGAACGCTTCCACGCCCTGGTCAACCGCCATAATCACTGGCGTTGGCTGGTCGGCATGATCGGGTTCTACATGGACACGCCCCTGCAGTGCGAACTCGAACTCGCGCTTGAGGAGGGGGCAGGGGAGACAACCGTGCTCGGAGACAGTTCACTGAGTCAACTGGGGACGACGACGTGGCTGTTCAGCGGCGAGCCGGAGGGGATTCGCGCCACATTGCATCTCGGTTAGTGCCCTCGCGGGCCGACCGCACGCTACAGGGGAAAGGGCAAGACTATGCTCCAAGGCTTCTACAATCTGCGGTACTGGCTGAGCTGGATCGTGTTGGCGGGCATCGCCGCGGCGGTCATCTACTGGGGATTCGTCTATGAGACGGATCCGCGCACGATGCGTGTGGCGCTCGACGCCGAGCAGGCCGGCCACGGCGAGTTCGGTGCCGCGCTCAAGCGCAACGTCGAGCGCGAGACGGATTACCGTGTGCAGTTGCTCCGCGCCGACGGCCCGGACGACAGCCGCTCGCGCGTCCTCGACGGCAATGCCGACGTCGCCATCGTTCAGCTCGGCTCCGTCAACCTGCGCAACCTTGCGGCCGTCACGCCCTTGTGGGATGAGTATATTCATCTATTCGTGCGCCAGGGCTCGGGGATCGAGGCCATGGCGGATCTGGCCGGACGGGGTGTCGCCATCGGGCCCGAGGATTCGGCCAATCGCGCCGGCGCGCGCGCGCTGCTCGCCTACCATGGCCTGGAACCGGGTGACCTCAGTGATGCATCGGCGCGGCCGGGCGATCTGGTTGGCGACGATGGCCTCGATGCGGCGATCGCGATCGGGGGGTTGACGGACCCGGCGTTACGCCGGTTGATGGCCACCGGCGACTTTGACTTGCTACCGATTGCGGGCACGGACGGATTCGCCTTCAACCATCGCCACTACCGTGCGGCGGCGATCCCGACGGGCGTCTATCCCGCCGGGCGATCGCCGCAGCCCGCGCAGTCGCTGGCGGTCCCCTCGGTCGATGCCGTCATGGTCGCACGCCCGGATCTGCATGACGGCATGGTCACCGCCGCGGTCGAGGTTACCCGCTCTGCGGACATGCGTGCGCGCTTCCCCGGCCTGGTCGACCGGGATCCGTTGGCCGATCCGGTCTGGCGGGCCCTGCCGCTGCACCCTGCGGCGGAGGAGGCCTACGCGGGGGCGCCGCAGCTGACGACGCCCGCAGGCCTGGCGCGCGTGCTCGTCGATCATGCCGCCTGGCTGCTCCTGCTCGTGATCATTGTCCCGTTGGCCGGGTACCAGTTCTGGCGCCATCGCCGACACCACCAGGAGACCCACACCTACGGTGTCCGGCGCGAGATCGAACGCCTGTTCCAAGAGGTCTCCCGCCTCGAGGCCACGCAGCGTGAGGCGCGCGATGTGCGCGTGCTCCAGGAGCACCTCAACGAGATCAACAACATCCAGATGAAGGCAATGAAGCTTGCCCTCGGTACCCCCATAGCGGAGTCGAGCCTCTTCCTCGCCTTCCTCCAGCAGGCCCGTGCCGTCAGCCAGCAGATCGAATGGCGTTTGAGCATGTCGGCGGGCCTGAGCGCCAGCGGTGACCGCGGCGAAAAGGCGAGTGTCCAGCCCGCTCGTGGTCAGGTGGGTGGGGGTAAGCGATGACCACGCTCGAGCCGATGAGCTTTACCACGCCGGAGCAGGCCGAGGCCGAGTGGCTGCCCGCCTGGTTCGTGCCGCGCATGATGGCGGGCAACGGCGGGCTGGGCCTCTATCTCATCACGGGCATCGTGCTGCCCATCGAGCGCATCGACCGGGTCCACCGCGCCTGTGACGGCTCGGTGTGGCTCGATGTGATCCTCACCCTGCCGGACGACGCGACCGATTTGAAGCTGACCATCCCGGCGACGCGCGCCGAGGCCACGATCAACGCGGCCCATGTGGTGGCGGCGATCGAGACGGGGCGCTTCGATCCGCGTTCGGCGTGGGATGTCGCCCAATTGACGGCGCGCTCGGCCACCCGCCCCTGAGGTGGGCCCGGCGCCAGGAGGTAGACCATGACTTCCCGTTTCAGGGTTGCGCTGAAGATCGCGGCACTCGGGCTCGTATTGACGCCCGCGGCCGTGCAGGCGCAGCTCTACCGCGAGGAGATCGACGGTATCCTGGTGATCCAGGCGGTGGGTACGCTGCCCGCGCCCGAAGACGATGACGACCCCGACATCCGTACTGACGCAAGCATCCGCGCCAACTGCTTCGAGGATTTCCCCGACGGGCTGCGCTTCGGTACCACCAATTTCGAGGTCGTGGTCGGTGGAGGCGAGGTCTGGGGCACGGGCAATAACGATGTCGACCGCGTCGAGATCGGAGGCCGGTCTTCGGCCGACTTCGGCTTCCTGCCCGCGGAGAGCTACGACGACGGCGATTGCTCCGATGTGGAGGATCAGTGGGACG
This sequence comes from Ectothiorhodospiraceae bacterium, assembly GCA_007134775.1. Taxonomy (GTDB): domain Bacteria; phylum Pseudomonadota; class Gammaproteobacteria; order XJ16; family Halofilaceae; genus Halofilum. The sequence goes on from SLKC01000083.1 coordinate 13,813, forward strand.
AGTACGACAAGCCCGATGACGGCCAGTTCTTCTTCTTCGGTGATCTGCGGGTCGAACCGGGCTCGGCCGGGACCGACGTGCGCATCGATGACGGCTTTCGCCTGACCTTCTTCCCCGGCACGACGCTCACGATCCGCGGTACCGAGGAGGAGCCGGTCGAGTTTCGCGGCGGCCAGTGGAGCGGTATCGATCTCAACGGCGCTCAGGCCGACCTCGAGCACTGCGAGATCCGCCAGACCAGCGGCGGCAACGGCTTGCGTCTGCGCGGTGCCGCCAGCGCAGTCGTGCGCGACTGTCTGTTCGAGAACAACGAGGGTCGCAGCGGCGGTGCCATCCAGATGCGCGACAACGCCTCCCTCGACCTGCGCGATTCCGAATTCAGCAACAACGATGCCGCCTTCGGCGGCGCCCTCCACGCCGAGGGCGGCGGCATCGACATCTATATGGAGAACGTGCGCTTCGCCGGCAACGAGGCGCAGAGCCGCGGCGGCACGCTGTTCATCGACGGCGCGAGCGCCGATCTCGCCAACATCAGCGTGCTCAACGGCGAGGCTGGGCGCGGCGGCGGCATCTACCTCAGCAACAATGCGGGCCTCGGTGCGGTGCGCATGTGGAATCCCGTGATCGCCGGCAACACCGGACGCAACTCCGGCGGTGGCCTGCGCTTGAGCAACCAGGCCAATGTCACCCTCTACAACCCGACCATTGCGTACAACCGGTCGACGCGGGGCGGTGGCATCCATGCCGGAGAGCTGCCGAGCCAGCTCGACATCCGCAACGCGATCTTCGAGGGCAACGAGATCCGCGATGCCGACGACGCCAGCGGACCGCAGATCCAGAACGATACCCCCGGCAATGTCGAGCTCCGGCGCGTGATGATGGAGGGTGGGCTCGGTGGCTATGGCGGCCAGTTGCCGACCGTCGACGACGTCATCACGGGCGATGTGGCTTTCCGCGACCCGCCCGATGACGCGGGCGAGGGCGAAGGGGCCGATTTCTCCGACTTCCGGTTGGCATCGGAGAGCGACGCGATCAACCGCGGCGATGGCGGCCTCTTCGACGCGGGCGCTTTCGCCGACCTCGACCGCGACGGTGAAGTCCGGATCTTCGGTCAGCAGGATCCGGAAATCGATCTCGGCGCCTACGAATTCCCGAACAACCCGCCCGAACTGCTATCGACCGAGGAGATCGAGCTGCGCATCGACGAGGACGACGCGCCGGTGAGCCTGCAGATCTGCAGCGACTTCCGCGACGACGATGTCCCGCCGGAGGGCTTCGACGCGCGCGTCGTGCCCTGGCTGACACAGGCGCCCGGCGATGGTGAGGAACTCCCCGAGACGGACACCGACGATCCGCAGGGCGAGGACTTCGGCAGCATCCTCCAGGACGAGTTCGGTCGCCCCGGTGACACCATCTCCGCCGACAGCGAGATCGAGGACGCCGGCGGCCGGGTCTTCTTCGACCCCGCCAACCGCTCCGCAAGCTACCAGGTAACCGTGCGCTGCCGCGTGCGCAACGAGGTCATCGATCTCGCCGAGGATGCGGTCGACGAGGTGCGCAGTATTCTCTCTCGGGACGCCCAGGTCGTGCGCATTCAGGTCGATGCCCGCAACAACCCGCCGAGCCTCGATGGCGTGGCCGATGAGGAAGCCACGGTTGGCCGCCTCCTCGAGGCGGAGTACCGGATCAGCGACGACGATGCGGACCACCGCCCGCAGGACGTCGAATTCAACCTGGTGGAAGGGCCCGATTGGGTCGAGGTTACCCGTATCGCCAACGACGAGATCCTGCTTGAGGGCCGCCCGCCGCAGCCCGGCGAATTCGAGGTCGAGATCGAGGTCATCGACCCAGGGGGCGGTACCGCGGTCGAGCGCTTCACCATCGAAGTCGCGGAGGCCGAGCCGCTCGACGAGGTGGATGCCGGCGACGACCGCAGCGCCGAGCCGGGCGAGCGCATCCGCCTCTCCGCGGAGGGGCCGGATGAGCCCACGCTGACCTTCGAATGGCGCATCCTCGAC
>SLKC01000156.1 GCA_007134775.1 Ectothiorhodospiraceae bacterium
CTCCCGCCGAGAGGCTATCGGATCGCGCGTTGGCCATCTTTGACGTGGATCAAAATCGCGCGATTTCAAGTGCGCGCTTTGCGGGGTGCGACGGTATTGGATTTGATCCAGATCAATTCAGGAGCAGAAACCATCAAAATCGCTTGTGACTTCCTTGCAGAAGGCAGTGGCTTTCGTAACAATCCAGCCCATCCCTTCACGCCTCCTCCCTGTTGCCACTCGGCCTTGAGCCGCTTGCCCTCCTTGTTGTTCCTATTTATCATGATAAATTATAGCGCCTGAGCGCGCTGGCGACAGACCGGTACCGAGGGTACGTCGCGATTGAACGGACCAAAGGCTGCAGCGATCGGATGGCGACTGGATGCGAACCGACCGGAATCGAGCAGGGGAGACGCGGGTGGCCGTTGGGCGCACTGAATGCCTGGGTGGCTGCGCAAGCCTTCGGGGCGCGGTTGCCCCGTCGGGGGACCCGACGGTGAGCGCTGTCCCCGCTGGTAGGCGTTGCCGCCGGGCGTGGCGCGACTTCGTCGGCCATCGGGTTGCAATGTGGAATAGCGCCCCGTCGTGGATCGCCATGGCGGGGCTTTTTCGTGTGTGCCGCCGGGCTGCAGCCCTTTCAGGGGTAGGGATTGCGGTTGCCCTGGGCGTGTCGCTGCCGGGGCCGGCCGCGGCGGGCGATGCGGCCGAGGTGCTCGCCGAGGCGAGCGCGGCCGAGCGCATGGCGGTGGAGCGTCGCAAGGGCCTGTGCCGGTCGCTGGCCGGCCACCTCGAGGTCTTGCACGGCGAGCCTGAGCGCGGCGAGCGCGAAGAGGCGCTGGGCGCGATGCTGCGCACGGCCAGCGGGCTCTACAACCCCTACGCGGGCGAGGCGATGAGTGCGGAGTCGCGGGCTTCGGAGGCGATCTGGGCCGACGACGGCGCGCGTTTTCGCGAGCACCGCGAGGTGCTGCGCGAGGAGATCCGCATCGGCCTGCAGGAGTGGGATCCGATCGTCGCCGATCGCATCGAGATGACCTGTGCGGCGTGCCACGCGGAGATGACCGAGGAGCTGCCGCAGTGGGGTGGCAGCGCGGGGGCGCGGCGCCTGGGTGGCTCGGGCTCGGCGATGGCCGAGGCGATGGCCTCGCGGGCGCAGTCGCAGGCACGGGAGTGAAGTGGAGTCGCGCCGGCGTTGGCGCGGCGTAGAGAACAAGAGAGAGCCCGGCGGATTGTTGCGGGCACCGGCAAGGGTATTGGAGGAGACAGTGATGGGGATTGGATCGCGGAGTCGAGAGGGCGGCTGGCGCTGGCTGCTGCTGGCGTTCGTGCTGGCGTTCGTGGTCGCCTGCGGCGGCTCGAGCGGAGGCGATGACGACGACGATGCGCGCGATCCGGAAGAGGAAGTGGGCGAGCGCGACGACGACGATCCCGAGGACGACGAGCCCGACGACGACGAGCCCGAGGACGAGGAGCCCGAGGACGAGGACGAGCCTGAAGAGGACGAAGACCCGATCGAGGACGATCCGGTCGGCGGTGTGCCGGGCGATGACGAGCCCGGCGACGGCGACACGGGCATTGGCATCGGCGATGGCGGCGACGATGAGGGTGGCGAGACGCTGAGCGCGGCGGAGACGCGCGAGGCGCTCGAGGCCGCGCGCGAGCCGATGAGCATGGACGACTTCGAGGACGAGGAGGCGGCCGTCGAGGCGCTGTTCGAGCGCCACGAGGAGTTGCTGGAGCGCTCCGCCGAGGGCTTCGATCTCGATGCACGCGAAGCGTACGCCGAGGAGCGCTTTGCCGAACTCGACGAGCGCATCGCCGCGATGCGCGACGACCCCCCCGAGCCGATGAGCGAGGAGGAGTTCGCCGAGACCCCGCAGGCGCGCGCCCAGGAGCAGCTCACCCCGGAGCGGCGCGAGCGCATGCAGCGCAGCTCGCGGCTGGTGCAGGCGGCCGAGGACCCCGACCCGAACTGGTGGAGTACCCGCTTCGAGCGCGATGGCGCGCGCGCGGGCCGCCCGCTCGCCGAAGTCGGCGACGAGCTGGTCTTCGATCTGCGCCGCCTCGACATCGACGGCGCCGACGTCGGCCCGGTCGATGTCGAGCAGCTGCGCCTGGTGGTGCGCATCGAGAAGTCCGATGGGACTGTCGAGGCACTGGTGCCGGGCTTCGACAGCATCCCGGTGTCGTGGAGCGACCCCGATGCGGGGGAGCTGCGCGTCGACGTGCCGGCCGCGGCCGAGGGCGGGCGCCTGGCCGTGGCGGTGCGCCCGGACACCGGCGACCGCGCGCAGGACGAGATCGGCGAGCGCTGGTCGCAGGTCGTCAGCATCGACGTGTGGACACCGGCGGCCGATGCGACCCCGCTGTCGCCCGACGATGTCGTCTACCCGCGGGCCGAGCACAGCGGCGACATCGGCGAGATCGAGCAGGCGAGCGCGTTCACGGTGGCGCAGTATGACGAGGCGGCCGCCGAGCACGAGCCGTTCGCGCTGCCCCTCGTGGTCGGCGCGGACGCGGGGCCATTCAGCACTGATGACCTGGTCACCTACGAGCTCGACGGCGAGCCGCTGGGCGGGCGTGTGCTCGACGTGGTCGAAGCGGAGGACAGCGAGGAGCGGATGCTGCTGGTGAGCCTCGACTGGGAGGCGGCGTACAGCGTGCCGCCGGCGCCGGCGGACGGCAGCAACTTCTACGTCGAGCACGGCCTGATGCCCGATCTGTTGAGCTACCGTCTGGGCCCGGCGATGCCGGGTGTGGCCGATGAGTACCTGGAGGAGGGTAGCGAGCACCTGGGCCCGGAAGAGCGTGCCGACATTGGCGTGACGCCGACGCGCGTGATCCAGTCCAGTGGGATCGGCGGTATCGATTTCACCCCGAGCTGTACCAGCGGTTTGACAGGCTCGTACGCCGTGACGCTCGATGCCACGCTGTTCGGCGATGACGCGCCGTCAGCGACGATCGGCCAGCAGTTCAGCCTCAGCGGCGCCGGCCGTTGCACCTGGTCGGCTGATGATTCGGCGGCGCCCGGGTACCAGATTCCGGTAGGCGCGGTGCTCGGGGTGGTGGGGGCTGCGGCCCAGCGGGCACTGAGCCATTGGTTCGGTGCCGGCGCATACTTGATTCCCCATGGCGAAGTCATCGCCTCGGCCGAACTCGAGAGCGGGAGTACCACATTCAGCCAGAACATCGTGTGGGGTGACGGCGATGGCGCCTCGTTCGATCAGGATGTGGATTTCAATTACGGCAGCAGTGACGGCGTGGACCTCCAGGGGACCGACGCCAACGTCTCGGTGGGCCTGGACGGCGAGTCCGGCGCGCGCCTGGAACTCAACCTCTTCGACGGCGAAGTCTCCGACAGCTGGGCGGCGAGGATGTTCCTGCGCTCGTTGGACTTCTTCGACGATGACATGCGGGTCGGCCTGGACTTCCTGGGCGTGCTCCATCTCGGTGCCCAGTACGACATGCCCACCGCCGCCCATACCTACAACAACGACGTCAATACCGGGGCGGCCTACGAGGCGAATCTGCGCGCGGGGGTGCAGCCATCGACGACCCTGGAGAACATACTGATCAAATTGCCCGGGGTGAGCGCGGTCGCGAGGGCACGCGCAAGCCTCGAGCTCTTCGATCAAGAGGCGCCGTTGCGCATGGGCATGGGCAATATCGAGGACGACGGCCAGGGCAATGCCTCGATCGGGGCGATCTACCCCGAGGATCCGGCGCTGCGAACGCTGCTGGGCGGGCGCAAGACCTCCATCGAGGCGCATGGCTCGAGCCTCGGTGGCGCCGTCGCGCCCGGGGATACCGGCAGCTCGGTATTCAATGAGGCAGCGGACGACATCAGCTACGACGTCGACGAGTGCGATATCGAGGAGCCGGTGGTTGCCTGCCTGATGTCGGACGGCTTTGCCTGCGGCTACGTCAATGAAGACGTCTCGCTGTGTCACGACGCGCGGGCCGAGGTCGACATGCTGTTCGGGGCCGGCGAGGTCGGCGAGGACGTGAGCACCGACGGCGCGGTGCGCTACCCCGAGCCGACCGACCCGGAGGAGGCCGCCGAGGAGATCGAGGTGGACCTCGATGCGGAGCTGTTCGACGTCTCGCCCTCTTCGTTCACGCTCGCACAGGGCGAGGAGGCCTCGTTCACGGCGACGGCAACGTGTTCCGAGGAGGGCACGCAGCGCGGGACTGTCGAGGCCAACGCTGCCGACCCGGCCGAGGGCGATCGCGCGAGCGAGACGCTGCTTTGCCGCGAGGACTGCACGGGCGAGGACTGCGACCGCACCTGGGCGTCGCCGCACCTGATCACCGCCGACGGCTTCGGCTACGACTACTACGGCTCCGGCGACTACATGCTGCTGCATGCGAGCGACAGCGACGACATCGAGATCCAGGGTCGTTTCCTGCC
>SLKC01000058.1 GCA_007134775.1 Ectothiorhodospiraceae bacterium
GACTTCGCCCAGTGCGAGCAGGTCGACGGCTGCATCCCCTCGGTCGACGAGGAGGAACTCGAGGGCATGCTCGCCGAACTCGATCAGCGCATCGCCGCCCTCGAGGCGGAGATCGCTGCGATCGAGGATGCCGACCGTCGCGCCGAACTGGAGGACCTGCTCGCGCGCTACCGTGACGAGCGTGAGGAGTGGGCTGCCTATGGCGAGGACCTGCGAGCTTTCCTCGAGAGCCCACTCGACGACGACGGTCTCGCCGATGACTTTGACGAGGAGATGCCGGAGCCTGTCGACACGGACACGCTCGACGCCATGATCGGTGTCATCGAGAACATGTACACGCGCGTGTCGTTCTTCGAGAGCCTGCTCGTCGATCCGGAGCGGCGCGAGCGGCTCGCCGAGCGCACGGGCATCGATGTGAGCCGCGATCGGGTCCAGGACATCATGGATCACACCCTGGATGCGGTCACCTACATCGAGGACCTGCTCGAGCGCATGATCGACGGCGAGGATATCGGCACGCTCAAGGAGGTGAACGAACGCGTCGAAGAGCAGTTCGACCTCGACGCCCAGGGGTTGCCCGTAGGGGTCTCGCTGCCGCAAACCGGCGACGGGGAGGAAAGAACGGCGGATCCGGAAACGGGTGATTCGATTTGAGCCGGACGTGCGCCTCGACTCGCGGCTGGCCGCTGGCGCTCGTCGCCCTGCTCGGCGCCGCCCTGTTCCCGGCCGGGGGGGCCGCCGAGGCGCTGCTGCCTGAGCCCGAGCCGACCGAGTATGAGCCGGACGAGGTTGCCGGTGAACTCGATCGCTTCGAGGCGGTCGGCGACGGCATCGTGCTCACGCTGGCCGCCTGCGAACAGGAACCGCACTGCGTGACCGCGATGTCGGAGCACGAGCTCGCACGCCTGATCGACCGTATCCACGAACGCGTAACGCACCTGCGCGAGGTCGACGAGGCCGAGGGCCTGGAGCCGCCCTACAATACCTTCCTGGAACGCTACCTGGGGCTGCGCGAGCGCTACGCCGACTATTTGCAGGAGGTGCGCGTGGTGACCGTACAGATCGACGCAGATGCTCTGGACGAGGCATGGGAGGACCTGCTCGACTTCACGCCCGAGGCACTCGAAATCGACGAAGGTCCGACCGTACCCTCGCCCAATGACCAGATCACCCTGGATCGCTTCCAGGATATCGACGAGCCGATGCCGATCGACTGAATGGCCGCCGGAGTGAAAGATTCCCTCTTGCGGGGTGCGTCGGGCCGCGTTCGCGTCGTCGAGCTTTCAGCCCCGCCGGCGGCGGGCAAGACCACGGTGTTGCACGCACTGCTCGCTCGGGCGGCGGCACCTGCGGCGCCGGTCCATCTGCACCACCGCCGCCAGGGGCCGGGTTACCGTCGGTATCGTCGTTTTGTGGTGATGTGGCGCGAGCTGCCGATGTGGTTCGCGGCGTGGCGCGTGCTCGCCGCTGCGATTGGCCCGCGCGCTGCGGGCACGCGCACGGCGAAGTACCTCACCCACCTGTGGCGGCGTGAAGAGCAGGCACGGCTGACGCCGACAGCGACGCTGGTCGAGGACGAGGGATTCATCAGCTGGGCGGCGACCGACATCAGTCAGGCACCGGCGTTCGCGGACTGGCTGCGTTGCTATGGCGCGCGGCTGTACCCGGCCGAACTCGGTGGGCGCCCGGCCGAGTACGTGATCACGCCGATCGAGTGCAGTGAATGGCTGCGTGTGCAGCGTATTCTGCGGCGCCGCCTGCAACGGGGCTCGCCCGCACGCGCCGCGCGCAAGACCCGCGCCAACGGCCTGCGCTCAAGCGCCCGTGCCGCCGAGCGCCAGGCCCGGGCCATCGTCGAGGAACTGCCCACGGTCCGTCGCAGCGCCGGCGACGCGCCTCCGTAGGACCGGGTTCGCCCGCGAACGCTGCTCGCTGAAGGGGGGGGGGAGCGTGGATCGGTCATGGCGCCGGTCGCGTGACCTCGAGGTCGCGTAGGCAACCGCGCCACCACTGGTCGAGGCTGTTCGCGCGCAGCACGGTGATCTGGCTGCGCCAGCGGTCGCGACGCTCGTTGAGCGGCATTGACAGGGCCTCCTCCATCGCCTCGGCCATGCCCTCGATGTCGTTGGGATTCACCTGGATGGCCGCGTCGAGCTCGGCGGCGGCACCGGCGAGTTCGGAGAGGACGAGCACTCCCGGGTCTTCCGGGTCCTGGGCGGCGACAAACTCCTTGGCGACGAGGTTCATGCCGTCGCGCAGCGGCGTTACCAGGCCGACCCGCGCTGTGCGGTAGAAGCCGAGCAGTGAGCCCCGCGCGAAGGTCTTGTGGAGATAACGGACCGGCACCCAGTCGAAGTCGGCGTAGCGCCCGTTAATGTGGCCCGCCTTCGACTCCAGCGTCTCCTGCAAACGGGCGTAGGCGTCGATGTCCTCACGCGACGGGCTCGCGATCTGCATGAAAACGGTGCGCCCGTGGCGCTGGCGCCGGGTCTCGAGCAGGTGTTCGTACGCGTCGAAGCGGTTGGGCAGGCCCTTGGAGTAGTCGAGGCGCTCGACTCCGATCATCAGCTCGCGCTGGCCGAGGCTGCTGACCAGCCGTTGCACCCGGCGCGAGTGCGCGGTTTCCGCGGCCGTGGCGGCGAGCTGGTCGACCTCGACACCGACCGGGCGCGCGGCGGTGCGCACGGTGCGATCGTGGAGCCGGATGCCGTCGTCCACCACGCGCCCGCCGAGGCCGTAGACCAGTGCCGTCTCCAGTGCCCGGCGATCCTCCGGGGTCTGCAGCGTGATCAGGTCGAAGTGCGCGAGTGTCTCCAGCCACTGCCGCCAGTCCGGCATGGCGCGCAGCAGGCCGAAGCTGGGGAAGGGGATGTGGAGGAAAAAGCCGATCGGCTGCTGCACGCCGAGCGCACGCAGCTCGGCCGCGAGCGGCGCGAGGTGGTAATCGTGCACCCAGATCAGTTCGTCCCCGCCAAGCAGCGGCGCGATCTGGCGTGCGAAGCGCTGATTCACGGCCGCGTAGCCGGCACGGTCCTCGCGCCGGTACTGCATGCGCCCGGGCATGAAGTGACATAGCGGCCACAGCACCGAGTTGGCAAAGCCGGCGTAGTAGCGCTCGTGCTCCATGGCCGTCAGCGGTGTGGTGGCGTAGCCGATGCCGTCGACCTCGGTGAACTCGGGGGATTCGGGCATCGCCTCCGCCTCGACGACCCGGCCGTTCCAGCCGAACCAGATCCCGCCACACTCCGCCAGCGCGCCGGCCAGCGCCACGGCCATGCCGCCGGCCTGCGGCTTCTGGCGCTTGCGCGGTACGTTGACCCGATTCGACACGACCAGCAATCGGCTCAAAACATTGCCTCCCAGGGCCGGCTCAGGATCAGCCCCGAGTGGATGACCCCGACCATCGAGTAAGTCTGCGGGAAATTGCCCCAGAGTTCCCCGCTGACCGGGTCGATATCCTCGGAGAGCAGGCCCAGCGTCGTGCGCGACGCCAGCAGATTCTCGTAGATCGCGCGCGCGTCGTCGTGGCGCCCGATCGCCGCGAGGGCGTTGACGAACCAGAACGTGCAAATGGTGAAGGCGTTGTGCGGCTGGCCGAAGTCGTCGTCGCCGACATAGCGGAACAGATGGTGGCCGCGGCGGAGTTCGGCCTCGATCGCCTCCACGGTCGCGATGAACCGCGGATCGTTGGCGGCGAGGAAGCCGAGCTCGTGCAGCAGCAGCAGCGAGCCGTCGAGGCGGTCCCCGCCGAAGCTCTCGACGAAGCTGCCGCGTGCCGGGCTCCAGCCGCGCTCACAGATGTGCGCGTGCATCGTATCCGCCTGCGTGCGCCAGTGCGCGGCATCGGAATCCAGCCCCAATCGCTGCGCGATGCGCGCGAGCCGGTCACAGGCCGCCCAGCACATCACGGCGGAGTAGGTGTGCGGTTTCTCATGGCCGCGGAACTCCCAGATCCCGGCATCGGGCTGGTCGTAGAGGCGGGCGGCGTGCTCGCCCAGTGGTTCCAGGCGGCGGAACAGTGATTCGTCACCGGGGCGGGCGAGGCGCTCGTCGAAAAAGGCCTGCGTGGCGGCCAGGATGATCGCCCCGTAACTGTCGTGCTGGACCTGGCGGTAGGCGTCGTTGCCCACGCGCACGGGCTGCATGCCGCGGTAGCCGGCCAACGCCGGCGCGGTGGTCTCGTCGAGCCGACGTTCGCCGCCGATGCCGTAGAGCGGTTGCAGCCCGTCACCGTCGCTGGCGGCAACGAGGTTGATGATGTAGCGCAGGTAGCGCTCCATGGTTGCCGTGGCGCCGAGGCGATTGAGCGCATGGACGACGAACCAGGCATCGCGCAGCCAGCAATAGCGGTAGTCCCAGTTGCGTCCGCTGTACGCCGCCTCCGGGATCGAGGTGGTCATCGCGGCGACGACCGCGCCGGTGTCGTCGTAGCTGGAGAGCTTGAGCGTGATCGCGGCGCGGATCACCGCCGCCTGCCAGTCAAAGGGGATGGCCAGCGAGCGTACCCACTCGAGCCAGTAGCGGCGGGTGTCGTGGAAGAAGCGTAGCGCCATGTCGCCGATGCTCTCGGTCACGGGCTCGTCGGCGCCGAGCGCGAGCGTCACGGGGCCATCCAGGACCAGCGGCGCCTCCTGCAGCAGCGCGGTGATGGGCAGGTCCGTGGTCAGGCGCAGAACCTGGTCGTCGAGGACATAGCGGGCGTGGTTGCTGCCGCGCGTGACGCGGCATGAACCGTTGCCGTAATTGGAGTTCGGGCGCAGGCGCAGTGTGACCCGCGGACTGCCGGCAAGGACCTCGATGCGCCGGATGAGCATGCCCGGGCGGAAGCGGCGGCCGTAGAGCTGGAACCGGGGTGCGAAATCGGTCACGCTGATGGCGTTGCCCGTGCCGTCGTGCAGCTCCGTGTGCAGGATCGCCGTGTTGCGTTCGTAATACTGCTCGATCCGTTGGCAGTCTGCGAGTTCGATGGCGAAGAAGCCGCGCTCTGGCGCTTCGTCGTCGATCAAGGCGGAGAAGACGGGCTCGCTGTCGAGCCGCGGCAGACAGCCCCAGACGATGGTACCGGCGCGATCGATCAGCGCACTGATCTGACCGTTGCCGATCAGACCCAGCTCCAGCGACGGCATCAGCCCAGCGCGGCCATGAGCAGTGCGATGATGAAACCCGCGACTGCGATGCCGACGCCGACGAAAACGCGCCAGTCCACGCCACTCTCCGGCGGCCGCGCGGGGTCGCACTGCGGGGGGTCGGGCCCCGCCCCCTGCTCATCGTGCTCGGACGGACTCTGCATGCTGGCCTCCTGGAGGAAATACCCACGCGCCGGGGCGCGCCCGGCCACACTGTATAGCCTACAGCAGAATCCGGTCGGCACCGAATGGCACTCGCTGATCGCGGCGGGATTCGCTTCGCGTGGTGACGCAGACCCCTTGTCGGGCCGCAGCCGGTGGCCACAGCGCGGTCCATTGACGCGGCAGCGCAGGCATCGCCTCATGGTAGCATCGGGTTGGATCGGGCGTGCGGTCGCCCTATATTGGTGAGAGACGGCTGTGGCCACGCTTGCAGCCCGGTTTGAGTGCGAGTGGAGAGAGAGATGAACACGAATCTCGACGATCCAGTGGTGCGGGCACGGATGGTGCCGCGTACCGCGGACGTGCAGCGCCGGCACGGCGACGCCGGCGCCGATGCGGAGGCGTCCCGGGTCGCCCGCATCCGCGAGCTGCTGGTGCGCGAGGATGCCGTGCTGGTCGCCCACTACTACACCGATCCGGCGCTGCAAGTGCTCGCCGAGGAGACGGGCGGTTGCGTCTCCGACTCGCTGGAGATGGCGCGTTTCGGTAACGAGCACCCCGCCTCGACACTGGTGGTCGCCGGCGTGCGCTTCATGGGCGAGACCGCGAAGATCCTCAACCCCGAGAAGCGCGTGCTGATGCCGGAGCTGGAAGCGACCTGTTCGCTCGACATCGGTTGTCCGGCCGACGAGTTCGCCCGTTTCTGCGATGAGCACCCCGAGCGCACGGTCGTCGTCTATGCGAACACCAGCGCTGCCGTGAAGGCGCGCGCGGACTGGGTGGTGACCTCGTCGATCGCACTCGAGGTGATCGAGCATCTCGACGCCCAGGGCGAGAAGATCCTCTGGGCGCCGGACCGCCACCTCGGCCGCTATATCGAGCGCGAGACCGGCGCGGACATGATCCATTGGCACGGCTCCTGCATCGTCCACGACGAGTTCCGCGCCCAGGAACTGCGCCGCCTGCGTGCGGTGCACCCCGAGGCGGCCGTGCTCGCGCACCCCGAGTCGCCCGAAGAGGTCCTCGAGATGGCCGATGTCATCGGTTCGACCACCCAGCTCATCCGCGGGGCGCAGCGCCTCGACAACGAGGCGTTCATCGTGGCCACCGACCGCGGCATCTTCCACAAAATGCGCCACGCCGCACCCGGCAAGCGCTTTATTGAGGCACCCACTGGCGGGGCGGGCGCGACCTGCCGCAGTTGTGCGCACTGCCCGTGGATGGCGATGAATACACTGGCCGGCCTCGAATACTGCCTGGAGACGGGGGCGAACGAGATCCACGTCGACGAGGATATCCGGGTCGATGCGATGCAATCGCTCAATCGGATGCTCGAATTCGCCCGCGCCGGCGGCGTGCGCGTACACGGGACCGCCAACGCCTGACCCTGCTGAGAAGAGCGACCACGTGTTATAGTGCTGTTATGGGACACGCGAAGCACGACTACCCACTCGATCGCGACCAGGTCAGCGATCTCCTTGAGGCTCACGGCATCCTGCCGACGCAGCAGCGCGTCGACATCGCCTACGTCCTCTTCCAGCGTGCCCAGCATCTTGCGGCGGAGCAGGTGCTGGCGAGCGTGAACGCCTACTACGGTCACGTCTCCAAGGCGACCGTCTACAACACCCTCGGCCTCTTTGTACGCAAGGGGCTGCTACGCGAAGTGCTGATCGAACCCGGGCGCACCTTCTACGATTCGAATACCCGCGATCACCACCACGTCTACGATGTCGAGACCGGCGAGCTCGAGGACATCCCGGCGAGCAGCGTCGCGATCCAGGCGGACTCGAGCATCGTCGATGGTGCCGAGGTCGAGGGCATGGATCTGGTGATCCGCATCCGCCGCCACGGCGAGGCCGCTGGCGGCTGACCGGCGGCACCCCGCATCACCGCGCTGAATCCGAGTACCCGCTTCGATGTGGAGAGTGCGTTTGCGTTGCGCCCAGGCGTTGGCGGTGGGCTGCATGCGGCAGCAATGAATGCGGATCATTCTCATTGTCTTTAACGTCGCCATTGGGTACCATTTCGGTCCGATTTGCGATTGAAACGGGGATTCGCCATGGTGAACCGAACCGTCACCCTCGCAGCCGGCCTGTGGCTGCTCGGTCTGGGTCCGGTGGCTGCCGCCGACGTGGTGAATGTCTACTCGGCACGCCACTACGATGCCGATGACAAGCTCTACGCGGCCTTCACCGAGGAGACCGGCATCGAGGTCCGGCTGCTCGAAGGCGACTCCGATCAGCTCATCGAGCGCATCCGCCGTGAGGGCGCGGCCAGTCCGGCCGATGTGATGATTACGGTCGATGCGGGCCGGCTCTGGCGGGCTGAGGATGCCGGCATCTTTCAGCCGATCGAATCGGAGGTCCTGGCCGAGCGCATCCCGCAGAATCTGCGCCACCCCGAGGGGCTGTGGTACGGCTTCAGCCAGCGTTTGCGCCTGATCTATTACAACCGCGACGCGTTCGACCCGGATGGGTTGGCGCGCTATGAGGATCTGGCTGATCCGCGCTTCGAGGGCCAGATCTGTATTCGCTCGTCGACGAACATCTACAATCAGTCCCTACTCGCATCGCTGATCGGTGAGCACGGCGAAGAGAGCGCGACGGAGTGGGCGCGGGGGCTGGTCGAAAATCTCGCGCGTCCGCCGCAGGGTGGCGATACAGATCAAATCCGGGGTGCCGCCGCGGGCGAATGCGAGATCGCGGTCGCCAATCACTACTACTACCTGCGTCTGCTCGCTTCCGATGATGCGGGTGATCGCGAGGTGGCGGAGCAGGTCGGCATCATCTTCCCGAACCAGGAGGATCGCGGTGTCCACGCCAATATCGGCGGTGCCGGTGTCGTCGATGACGCGCCCAATCGCGAGGCCGCCATCGAACTGCTTGAGTTCCTCGCCAGTGACCGGGCGCAGGACGTCTTCGCGCGGGCGAACAACGAATACCCGGTCGTCGATGGCGTGCCGCGTGTCGACGCGATCGAGGAGTGGGGCGATATCAAGATCGATGATGTCAATGTCAGCCTGTACGGTCGCTACAATCCGGAGGCCGTGCGCATCGCGGACCGCGTCGGCTGGCGCTGATCCCGTGCGGGCGTGGGCGCCGCGCGCGCGGGTCGGATCGTGAGCGCGGCGGTTCCCGGCCGTGTCGCCCGTAGCCTGCGGCGGTGGCTGCCGCAGGCGACCGCCTGGAGCGCGCTCACCTATGCCATCGCGCTGTTGGTGGCGTTCCCCATCATCGCGGTCATCGTTTACGCCATCATCCCCGCGCCCGAGGTCTGGGCGCATCTGGCGGCGACGGTTCTGCCGCGCTATGTGACCAATACCCTGGTGCTCGTGGTCGGCGTCGGCGTGCTGACGCTGATCATCGGCGTCGGCACGGCCTGGCTTGTGGTGATGTGCCGCTTCCCGGGCCGGCGCCTGTTCGAATGGGCGCTGCTGTTGCCGCTGGCGGTGCCGACCTACGTCATCGCCTACGCCTACACCGACTTCCTGCAATTCACCGGCCCGGTGCAGACCGCACTGCGCGAATTCTTCGACTGGGGCCGCGATGACTACTGGTTCCCACCGATTCGCTCGCTCGGCGGCGCCGTCGTGCTGCTCGCGCTGGTGCTCTATCCCTACGTCTATCTGCTGACCCGGGCAGCCTTCCTCGAACAGTCCGCCTGCGTGCTCGAGGTCGGGCGGACTCTTGGGCGCAGTCCGCGGCGGCTGCTGTTCGGCGTGGCCGTGCCGCTCGCCCGTCCGGCGATCGCCGGCGGCGTGGCCCTCGCGCTGATGGAGACCCTCAACGAGTTCGGCGCCGTCCAGTTCTTCGGCATCGACACCTTCACCACGGGGATCTACCGCACCTGGTTCGGCCTCGGCGAGCCAGTGGCCGCGGCCCAGCTCGCGACCTGCCTGCTGGTGTTCGTCATTGTCCTGGTCCTGCTCGAGCGCTGGTCGCGCGGGCAGGCCCGCTACTTCCACACCTCCAGCCGCTATAGTGAGCTGCCTCGGTTCCCGCTGACCGGGCTGCGTGCCGGCCTGGCCATGCTCGCTTGCGCGCTACCGGTAACCATCGGTTTCGCCCTGCCCGCGGGCCTGCTCGCCGGCATGGCCGTGCGCGGTGGTGACCCGCTGTTCGGGGCGCGCTTCCTCGACCTGGCGGGCAACAGCCTGCTGCTGGCCACGACCGCTGCCGTGCTCGCGGTACTGCTGGCCCTGCTGCTCAGCTACGGGGTCCGTCTCCACCGCACCCGTGGCACGAGCATCGCCGCACGCGTGGCCTCGATGGGCTACGCGATCCCCGGATCGGTGATTGCCGTGGGGATTCTCATGCCATTGGGCTGGGTCGATCACACCATCAACGAGGTCATGCGCGAGCGTTTCGGCATCATGCCCGGCCTGATCCTGACCGGGACCATGGTGGCGTTGGTCTACGCTTACGTCGTGCGCTTCCTCGCCGTCGCCTACAACGCCGTCGAGGCCAGCCTGGAGAAGGTGACGCCGACCATGGATGCGGCCTCGCGCACGCTGGGCAAGACCGCGGGGCGCACCCTGCGTCTGGTGCACACACCGATGATGCGCGGTAGCCTGCTCGCCGCAGGCATCCTGGTCTTCGTCGACGTGATGAAGGAGCTGCCCGCGACGGTGATCCTGCGCCCCTTCGACTTCGACACCCTCGCCGTGCGCGCCCACGAACTCGCCTCCGACGAGCGTCTGACACAGGCATCGACCTCCTCGCTGGCGATCGTGATCGTCGGGGTCATCCCCGTGATCGTGCTCAGCATGGCGATGAACCGCTCCCGGCCCGGTCACCGCGGCTGAGACCGCGCTCAGGCCTCGGGGCCCGCCTCTCTCCGGTCCGCGTCCTGGCTACGCGGGAAGACGAAGACCTGTGAGCGGTCGAGCTGGAGGACGACGGGCTGATCCGGGTCGGGCAGAAACACGCCGGGCATGCGCGAGTGCAGGTGACGCTCGCTGCCGTCCGCGCCGTGGGCGCAGACGTGGATGAGGCTGGTCCGCCCGAGCAGGCGCGAGACCATGACGTGGCTGCAGTTGTGCTCGCCGGGCGGGCCGAGCGGGACCAGGTGGATCGCCTCTGGACGCACGAGCACCTCTGCCTCGGTGCCGTCGGCGAGATCGGGTGCCTCCACCGGTCCGGCAATCGTGCTCACCTGGCCGCCCTCGACGACACCCTCGAGGCGGTTGACGTCACCGAAGAAGGTGACGACAAAGGGGTCGACCGGGTGGCAGTAGAGGTCGATCGGCCGTCCAACCTGGAGGATCCGCCCGTCACGCATCAGCGCGATGCGGTCGGCCATGAACATCGCCTCTTCCGGGTCGTGCGTCACCAGCAGCGTGCCGGCGCCAACATCCTTGAGCGCATGCAGGGTGTCGTCGCGGATCTGGTCACGCAGCCGCGCGTCGAGACTGGTGAAAGGCTCGTCGAGCAGCATCAGCGGCGGACCCGGAGCGAGGGCGCGGGCGAGGGCGACGCGCTGCTGTTGTCCGCCCGAGAGCATGTGGGGGTAGCTGTGGGCGAAGCCCTCGATGCGCAGCCGGCGCAGCAGCTCAAGGCCGCGCCGTTCGCGCTCGCGCGCACGCAGCCCATCGAGGCCGAAGACGACATTCTCGAGCACGGTGAGGTGTGGGAACAGCGCCGAGTCCTGGAACATCAGTCCGACATTGCGCTGCTCGGGCGGTACGGCGCGATCGAAGGCGCCGGTGTTCATCGCCCGCCCGGCGACGGATACCCGGCCCGCTTGCAGGGGCTCCAACCCCGCCGCAAGGCGCAGCAGCGTGGTCTTGCCGCAGCCGGAGGGGCCGAGCAGACAAACGACCTCGCCCGGGTGTACCTCAAGGTCCACGCCGTTGACAGCCACGAGCTCGCCGTAGGCGTGGTGGATCGCCTCCATCTGCAGCGCGGGTGCCGCCGCCGGTGCGCTGTTACCGGCCTCGTGTCGGGGGGCGTGGAGTCGCGAGATCGCCATTGGGTCGTGCCACCTCCTCGTCCGGGGAAAGTGCCCGCAGTCCTCCACAATACCAGAATGCGTACCGGGCTAGTACGCTTTGAGGCGTAGGCTCAGGCCTCCGCCTCGGCGGCGCAGGCCGAGCGCAGGGCACGCGTGGAATTCAGCAGCTTACGCGCGCGTTTCTTCAACGCCTTCTCACGGTACTGGCTGCGCAGCCCGTGGGCGAGGGAGACCGCCAGTAGGTAGGACAGCCGCCGTTCTGGGTGAAATTCGTCACCCACTGCCTCCCAGATCGGTGCGAGCGCATCGTCGAGTTCGCCGGCGAGGTAGCGGCGCCGGAGGTCGATGGCGGAGGGGTGCTGGCTGCGCAGCAGGTAGAGCGGGTCGAAAAAGAAGGGCATCCACTCCGCGCGTTCGAGGTCGATCAGGCCGGCACCGCCCTCGGGCAGGACCAACAGGTTGCCGGGGTGGCAATCGCCATGGCTGAAGAGCATCGGCGCCGGTTCGAGGATCCACTGGAGCAGGTCGCTGCGGCGGTTGAGCGCACTGGCAAGCCACTCGGGCAGGGGCCAGTCGAGCGCCTGCCGGATCTCATCGCCGCGACCGTAGCGCCCGTTCGCCTGGCTCGCGTGCTCGGCGCACTGGCGCAGGAAATCGCGGTAGGCGGCGACATTCGCCTCTGGGCTGCCCAATTTGAAAATGGTCCCCGGCATCAGCGTCTCGCTCACCCCGTAGAGGCCCGGGGTCGGCGCCGCCAACGGCTCCACCTGGGGGATTCGCAGCCACTGGCCGAGGTAGGCGGCGTGGTCGAGGATGCGCTGGGCGGGTGCCGGGTCGTCGAAAAGGCGCATCAGGCGTTGGCCATCACGTCCGAACAGGAGCGTGCACTCGCCGCGTGTGAGGAGGACATCCGCCGCTGCCTCGTCGTCGCCCGCACTCTCCCCTGCAGTGAGCGTCACCGTATGCGGTGGCACACTGTCCGCAAGGCGATAAGCGAGGTGGCGCTCGCGATTGTGGTCGAGAAAGGCCGCGCGGATGGCCGATGGGGTCTCATCCGGCGCGAGTTCGCGGTGGGCCAGGTTCCAGCGCAGACGGTACGTGCCCTCGGCCATCAGGGGAGCAAGCCGCCGCAGGCGCTGTCGCACCTCGCGCCGCGACGACAGCGCGGGGCCCACGCGCAGCACTTCGTCGAACACGGGTTGCTTGCGCAGCTTCTTCTTCAGCGACATCGCGGCTCGACCGGGGCGGCATGGCGCGAGATGGTAGCACGCGACCGGCTGCCCGACGCCGCACAGGCCTGCGATAATCTTCGCCATGATGACCACCGATACCGCAGCCACCGCATCCCCGCCCGCGCTCGATCCGGGGCATTTGCCCGCCGCACGGTGCACGGCGGCCGAGCGCGCACTGGCAGAGCATGAACGCGCCTTGGCCGCGGCGGACGCCCCCACCCGCCCGACCCCCGAGGCGCGCGAGCGGCTGCAGGCGGCCTTCGCGGCCAGCGACTTCCTGGTCGGTGTCGCGCGCGTGCAGCCCGGGCCGATCGCGGACCTCGCCGCTGCACCGCCCGAAGTCGCGCGTGACCGCGAGGGCTACGAGCAGCGCCTGGCCGCGCTGGTGGGCGAGGCCCCGGCCGACCACGCCCGATTCGCGCGCCAGCTGCGCCGCTTTCGCACCCTGGAGAGTGCGCGCATCGCCTGGCGCGATCTCTTCGGCCTCGCCCCGATCGAAGAACTGCTGGCGGAGCAGTCGGCGCTCGCCGATGCCTGTATCGCGGTCGCCCTGGCGCACCTGACCGCGGCCAGCCAGGCCCGCCACGGGGTCCCGCGCGACGACCAGGGCCGCGAGCAGTCGCTGGTCACGCTCGGTATGGGCAAGCTCGGTGGCGAGGAGCTCAACTTCTCGTCCGACGTCGACCTGATCTTCGTCTACGGCGCCGCGGGCGAGACCGACGGCGAGCGCCCGCTCGACAACGCGACCTACTTCACGCGACTCGCCCAGCAGCTGATCCGCCTGCTCGACGAGCGTACCGCGGACGGCTTCGTCTACCGCGTCGACATGCGCCTGCGCCCGTTCGGTGCCGCCGGCCCCCTGGTGATGCATCTCGGCCAGCTCGAGCAGTACCTGGTCACGCAGGCGCGTGAATGGGAGCGTTTTGCGCTGGTGAAGGCGCGCCCGCTCACGGGCGACGCGGCCACAGTGGCCGAACTCGACGATCTCCTGCGCCCCTTCGTCTTCCGCCGCTATCTCGATTTCGGGGCCTTCGAGGCGCTGCGCGATCTCAAGCAGCGCCTGGAGCGCGAGGTCGCGCGCAAGGGTCTCGACGGCAACGTCAAGTACGGCCGCGGCGGCATCCGCGAGGTGGAATTCATCGCCCAGGCCTTCCAGCTCATCCGCGGCGGCCGCGAGCCGGCGCTGCGCACGCGCCATCTGCACGCGGCGCTGACTGCGCTCGCGGAGACGGGCGACCTCTCCACACGCGTTGTCGACGAACTGCTGCAGGCCTACCACTATCTGCGCCGCGTCGAGAACCATCTGCAGCTCTTCGGCGACGCACGCGTGCACGCCTTGCCCCAGGACGAGGCGGGTGTGGCCCAGCTCGCCTGGACGCTGGGTGAGGCCGATGGGGGTGCGTTCCGAGAGCGCCTGGACGGTCACATGGCGCGGGTGCATAGTCGGTTCAAACAGGTGTTCAACGTGCCCAGCGAGGCGCAAGATGCACCGGACCCGCTCGTGGCGGTCTGGGAGGGCGAGCTCGATGACGCCGTCGCGACCGAGCGGCTCGCCGCCGCCGGCTTCGGCGAGCCCGAGCGCGTCGCCGAGCGCCTGCGGAGTGTGCGCGAGAGTACGCGCTACCGCACGCTGACGGCGACGGCACGCGCTCGCTTCGACCGCCTGCTGCCGCTGATCCTCGCCGATGCCGGTGATACCGCGATGGCTGAGCAGACGCTGAACCGGTTGCTCGATCTGCTCGAGGCGATCGCGCGGCGCAGCGTCTACCTCTCGCTGCTGATCGAGAACGCGGGGGCACGCCGTCGCTTGGTCGAACTCTGCGCCGCGAGCCCGTGGATCGCCGAGTTCGTCACCGGACACCCGATCCTGCTCGATGAGCTACTCGACCCGGAGTCGCTGTACGAGGCGCCCGACCGTGCCTCGATCGAGGCCGAGATCGAGGCGGCGCTCGCGAGCACCGATCCCGACGACCTCGAGGCGCAGATGGATGCGCTGCGCCAGGTCAAACAGGCCAATGTGCTGCGCGTCGCCGCGGTCGACGTCACCGGGCGGTTGCCGCTGATGCGGGTGTCCGACCATCTGACCTGGATCGCCGAGGCGTTGCTCGCGGCGGTGACTCGGTTGGTGCGTCGCGAGCTGGTCGGCCGCCATGGCACACCGCGGATCGAGTGCGAGGATGGCACGGTCGTCGAAGCCGGTTTCGGTGTCGTCGCCTACGGCAAGCTCGGCAGCTGGGAACTCGGCTACGGCTCCGATCTGGATCTGGTCTTCCTCTACGAGGGCGGTAGCGGCGAGCGCGGCACCGACGGCGAGCGCCCCCTCGACAACGCCGCCTTCTTCGGCCGCCTCACGCAGCGGATCATCCACTTTCTGAACACGGCAACGCCGGCCGGCATCCTCTACGACATCGACACCCGGCTGCGTCCGAACGGTGCCGCCGGCGCCCTGGTCAGCTCGATCACCGCGTTCGAGCGCTACCAGCGCGAGAGCGCCTGGACCTGGGAGCACCAGGCGCTGGTGCGTGCGCGCATGGTCGTCGGCGACCCGGGCCTGCAGGGGCGCTTCGATGCCGCGCGCCGTGCGCTGCTGCAGACGCCGCGCGATCCCGCGGAGTTGCGCCAGCGCGTGGTCGAAATGCGCGAGCGCATGCGTCGGGAGCTCGACCGCGGCCGCGAAGGGCAGTTCGATCTCAAGCAGGCGCGCGGCGGTGTCGCGGATATCGAATTTGTGGTCCAATACGAAGTTCTGCGTCGGGCGCAGGAGACGCCCGCGCTGATTGCATACACTGACAATATCCGCCTGTTGGAGGCGCTGGCTGAGGCCGGCTATCTCGCGGCCGACGACGCGCAGCTGCTCACCGACGCCTACCGCGCCTACCGCGCGCGGGTCCACCGCCTGGCCTTGCTGGGGCAGCCGGCGGTGGTAGAACCGGACGCGGAGCTGGCGTCCTATCGCGAGGCTGTTGCAGCGCTTTGGGGCCGGCACATGGAAGCGGCAGGCGGTGACGGGGCATAAGCACGAGGAGAACAACGGCATGTCGATGGCCGACCGCGATGGTGTCATCTGGCTCGACGGCGAGCTGGTCCCCTGGCGCGACGCGCGCGTTCACGTCCTCACCCACACGCTGCACTACGGCATGGGCGTATTCGAGGGTGTGCGCGCCTATAGCACCGACAACGGTGCGGCGATCTTTCGCCTCCATGCCCATACGCGCCGGTTGTTCGATTCGGCGCGCATCATGCGCATGACCATTCCCTGGGACATGGAGACGCTGAACGAAGCGCAGCGGACCGTGGTGCGCGAGAATGGCCTCGAGTCCGCCTACATCCGGCCCATGTGCTTTCTCGGCTCCGAGGGCATGGGGCTGCGCGCGGACAATCTGCGTGTGCATACGATGGTCGCGGCCTGGCACTGGGGCGCCTACCTCGGCGACGAGAGCATCGAGCGCGGTATCCGCATCAAGACCTCGTCGTATACGCGCCACCACGTCAACATCTCGATGTGCAAGGCCAAGGCGAACGGCCACTACATCAACTCGATGCTGGCGTTGCAGGAGGCCACGCAGGATGGCTACGACGAGGCGATGCTGCTCGACAACGAGGGCTATGTCGCCGAGGGCAGCGGCGAGAATATCTTCATCGTCCACGACGGTACGCTGTACACGCCGGAGTTGACGTCCGCGCTCAACGGCATCACGCGCGACACCCTCCTGCACTTCGCGCAGGAGGCCGGCATTCCCGTGGTCGAGAAGCGCATCACCCGCGATGAGGTCTATATCGCCGACGAGGCCTTCTTCACCGGCACCGCGGCCGAGGTCACGCCGATCCGCGAGGTCGACAACCGCCCCATCGGCAACGGCAGCCGCGGGCCGGTCACCGAGCGGTTGCAGAAGATGTACTTCGACCAGGTCGAGGGCCGCCGCAGCCAGTATCCGGACTGGCTGACGCCTGTGCGGTAGGGTAGGAACCACGAAACCCACGAAAGGCACGAAAAGGAATCATTCAACAGAAAGCAGGAGCGACCATGCGATGGAGCGCGAGAGCCGGGGATCAGGCGGGAAAATTCGGTCGAGGGATGAGGTCTACGAGATCCAGGGAGCGGTGTTCACGGTCTACCGCGAAATGGGCTGTGGATTTCTCGAAGCAGTGTACCAGGAGTGCATGGAACGAGAACTCGGACGTCGGGGAATGGGGTACCGGAGTCAGCCGGCGCTGCAACTCCATTATCGCGGCGAACCGCTCGAGCAGGTGTATCGACCGGATTTCATTTGCGAGGGCGATGTCATCTTGGAGCTGAAAGCTGTGAGGCAGATTGGCGAAGAGCACAAGGCCCAGGTGCTCAATTACATGAAGGCGGCGGGAATGCGAGTCGGCCTGCTCGCCAACTTCGGGGCCTACCCGAAGGCTACTGTCCAGCGGTTTGTCTTGTAATACCGGATTTTCGTGCTTTTCGTGGATTTCGTGGTTCATCAAACGGGAACAAAGCCATGCCCAACCCGCAAACCGCACTGAAGAACGGCCTCCGCACCCCCAACGACCAGAATCGTTACGAGGTCACGCGCGACGAGCTGCCGATCCACTGCCCGCTGCCGAACACGAGCCTGTGGAACTCCCACCCGCGCGTCTACATCCCGCTCGAGGAAACGGGGCACGGCAAGTGCATCTACTGCGGCGCCGAGTACGTGCTGGTCGACTCCCAGTCCTGAGTGATGGAGACCGCCGGCGTCCGCAGACGCGGGCCGCTGCGCAAGGCGGTCCAGTTCATCCGGCGCCGCTGGCGGCGTTGGCGCGCCGACGTACATATCGTCTCCTTCCCCAAGTGTGGGCGCACGTGGCTGGTCCTGCTGATTGCCACCGTCCTCCAGAAGCACTACGGCATCCGCACACGCAAGCCGCTGCGATTGCGCGGCTACGCCTGGCGCCGACGCGAGATTCCCTACATCCTCCAGCACCATGACGGTGGGCCCGAGTTCCAGCGCCCGGATGAGCTGCCCACGGACAAGGGGTTCTACGCCGGCAAGCGCGTCGTCTTTCTGGTTCGCGATCCGCGGGATGTCCTCGTCTCCACGTATTTCCAAAAGAGCCGGCGCAATTACAATTTTGAAGGCAGTCTGAGCGACTACGTCCACCATCCGGTGGGCGGGATCGAGACCATTGTTCGTTTCTACAACATCTGGGCGACCCATCGTGACGTGCCGCGCGCCTTCCTGCTACTGACCTATGAGGATCTGCATCGCGACACGGTCGGCGAGCTCCGTCGCGTCATCGAATTCCTCGGTCTGAGTGGCGTTGCGGATGCGACGCTGGAGCGAGCCGCGGAATACTGCCGGTTCGACAACATGCGCCGCCTTGAGGCGGGCAACGAGCTGGGCAGCTCGGCGCTTGCAGCGCGTGATGCGAACGATGAGGAGACCTTCAAGACCCGCAAGGGCCAGGTCGGCGGTTACACGGAGTACCTCTCGGCCGAGGACATCGCCTACATCGATGCGGTAATCGACGCGCAGCTCGATCCCCTCTACGCGATGTATCGGCGTTCGGCTACAGGAGCGCGGACATGATCATCGGTCACCGGCACCGCTTCATCTTCATCAAAACGCGCAAGACCGCGGGCAGCAGTGTCGAGATCGCCCTGTCGCGGATCTGCGGCGAGGGCGACGTGGTCACGCCGCTGATCGAGCGCCTCGGTGAGGAGGAGCAGCGCCGCGCGGAGGGCGGCTATGGCCCGGCCGGTTACGAGAAATCAGTGGGCGAGCACCGCGGCTTCAAGGAGTGGAAGCGGCTGCTCTTCTACGGTCGTCGCTCACCGCGCTTTGGCGAGCACGCGACCGCGGCCGAGATCCGCGATCGGGTCGGGCCGGAGGTCTGGGACCGATATTACAAGTTCAGTCTGGAGCGCAATCCCTGGGATCGGGCGGTCTCGCGCTACTACTGGCAGAAGTACCGGTGGGAGCGCAAGCCGCGCAAAGAGCCCTTCCCCGGGATCGACGAGTATCTGCGCTGGCTCGAGCAGGAGAAGCCGCACTGGATCAGCAACTGGAGTCATTACGCGATCGGTGACGATCTCGCCGTCGATGGCATGCTGTTCTACGAGACGCTGAGCGCGGATCTGGCCACGCTCGCCGAGCGCCTGGGTGTCGCGGCGGAGCAGATCGCGTTGCCGCGCGCCCGCGCCAAGGGCGGTTACCGCAGCGATCGGCGTCACTACACCGAGGTGCTCGGCAGTGATGAGCGCGAACGCGTGGCCCGCCTGTGCGCGCGGGAGATCGAGGCCTTTGGCTACACCTTCTGAGTGCGCGCACGGGGCCGCGGCCACGGACAGGGCGGGGCCGCGTCTGGCGATCGTCGGGCCGATCAAGTCCTGGGGTGGGATCGAGGGCAAGATTGTGACCCTCTGCCGGGAGTTCGCCGAGCGCGGCGTGCAGATCGATCTCGTGCTGTTGCGTGGCGGCGAGGTGCCCTACCCGGACCGCCTCGATGCGCGCGTGCAGGTGCACCATCTGGCAACGCGGTCGAAGCGCGACGGCGTGCCGGCGCTGCGCGCCTGGCTCGCGCGCGAACGCCCCGATGCCGTGCTCACGCTGAAGGATCACGGTGCCCAGGTTGCGCTGCTCGCCTGTCTGCTGGGACGACTCGACGTGCCGGTCTACGTGAAGGTGACGAACACGCTGAGCGTCGTCGCGCGCCGGCGCCTGCAGCGCTGGCTGATTCGCCGACTCTATCCGCGGGCCGCCGGTGTCATCGGCAACAGCGCGGGGGTGGTCGCGGATCTGCAGGCACAGTTCGCGCTGCCCCCGGCCCGGCTGCACTGTATCCACAATCCCACGGTCACGGACGACTTCCCCGCGCGTGCGGCGGCACCCATCGATCATCCCTGGCTGGCGAGCGATGCGGATGTGCCGGTCGTGGTCGGTGTCGGGCGGTTCACCCCGCAGAAGGATTTCCCGCTGCTGCTGCGCGCCTTCGCGCGGCTGCGGAGGGAGCGGCACTGCCGCCTTGTGTTGCTCGGTGACGGGGCCGACCGCGCGGCCCTGGAGGCGGAGATCCGGGGGCTCGGCCTCAGCGACATTGTCGACTTGCCCGGTTTCGTGCCGGATGCGCTGCCCTGGATCGCGCGCGCGGCGCTGTTCGTCCTCTCTTCGCGCTACGAAGGGCTGAGCAATGTCCTGATCGAGGCGCTCGCCGTGGGTACGCCGGTCGTCGCGACCGACTGTCCCTCGGGCTCGGCGGAGATCCTTGAGCAGGGGCGGTGGGGGCGGCTCGTGCCGGTCGGCGATGAGCCGGCGCTCGCCGCGGCGATGCAGGCTCAGCTAGAGGACCCGATCGCGGGCAAACTCCCCGCGAACGCCGTCGACCGCTTCCGCGCCGGGCCCGTGGCGGAGCGCTATCTCCGGGTCATGGGCCTGGCGCCTCCGGGAGGGGAGGCATGAACGGGGAACGGCGTCCCGACATCGCGATCTTCGGCAGCTTCCGGGCCACCGGCGGCACCTATCGGCGCCTGACCAATCAGATCCACGTCTGGCACCGCCTCGGCTATCGGGTCGACCTGGTGGCGTTCCGCCGCGGCGTCATGTTCTACGCCGACGAGATGCCCGATTCGGTCCGCTTCGTCGATCTCGGCACCCGCGGCAAGCTGCCGACGCTGTTCGCCCTCTGGCGCTACCTGCGCCGGGTGCAGCCCGAGGTCGTGCTGTCGATCATGCACCTGGGCAACACGGTCCTGGCCCGCTGCATCGATCTGCCCGGTGTGACCAGCCGCTGCTTCTTGAGCGTGCCCAATACCTACGGCGAATCGGGGAAGGCGAACTCGCCGGGCCGGCGCCGGCGCAAGTTCCGCCAGATCCGCCGGCTCTATCCCCGCGCCGCCGGCGTGATCGCGGTCTCCGAGGGCGTGCGCGACGATCTCGAGCGCACCGTCGGCCTGCGCGGTGCACGGCTGCACACGATCTATAATGGATCGATCGGACACAACCTGGCCGAGCGCGCCCGTGAGCCCGTGAGCCATCCCTGGCTGGCGGCGCCTGATCGCCCGGTCTTTCTCTCGGCAGGCGGCCTGCGCCTGCAGAAGGACTTCGCGACCCTGCTTCGGGCCTTCGCCGGGGTGCGCGCCGAGCGGCCGGCACGCCTGATCATCGTCGGCGAGGGCCCGGAGCGCGCGAACCTCGAGGTCCTGGTGAACGAGCTGGGCTTGGACGCCGATGTCGACCTGCCCGGTTTCGTCGACAACCCCTACGCCTGGATGGCGCGGGCCGATGTCTTCGTGCTGTCGTCGCGGTGGGAGGGGTTGGTCAACGTCGTGGCCGAGGCGCTCGGCGTGGGGGTGCCGGTTGTCTCCACCGACTGCCCCAGTGGTCCGCGGGAGATCCTGGGACAGGGCCGTTACGGACGCCTGGTGCCGATGGCGGACCCCGAGGCGCTGGCCGCGGCGATGGCGGCAACGCTGGACGACGGCGGACCGGTGTTCGATCGCGACGAGGCGGTCCGCCCGTTCACGGCCGAGTACGCCGCGCGGGCCTATCTCGACGCCTTCGGGCTGGATCGGCACACTGCCGCGGGGCATTGCGCCCGCCCCGGACGGAGCCCGCGATGATCATCAGCCACCGCCATCGCTACATCTTCCTCCATTGCCGCAAATCGGCCGGTAGTGCGGTCAAGGTGTCGCTGGCGCGCGATCTCGGCCCGCTCGATCTCCAGGTGGGTGGCTGGTCGGATGTCATCAACAATGGGGGCCGGCCCAATCTGCGCGCCCTCGCCGGTTTCGGTCGCCCGCGCCATGCGTGGTTCTACGCCAAGTCGCGGCTATCGGGCGTGCCGCCGACGAAGTCGTTCAACCGCATGACCAAGCGCGTCTGGCGCAAGCGCTACCGCATGGGCATGTTCCCGCCTGCGCGCAAGATGAAGGCGGCGTTCCCGCGCGAGTGGCAGAGCTATCACAAGTTCTGCATCGTGCGGAATCCCTTCGATCGGGTGGTCTCCGACTACTTCTGGCGAACCAAGGGGGAGGAGGACCCTCCCACATTCGCCGAGTTCGTCGACGCGATGGTGGCCGGTGACACCCTCGACGGAACCCTGCGCGGCGACTATTCGAACTGGGACATGTACACCATTGATGACGAGATCGCCGTCGACGATGTCATCCGCTTCGAGAACCTCGAGTCGGAGCTGCGCGCGGTCCTCGATCGCATCGGGCTGGCCTGGGACGGCTGGCTGCCGCGGGCGAAGGCGGGTGGGAAACGACCTCGGGACTACCGCGAGCTGTACGGGCCGCGGCAGATCGAGCAGGTCGGGGCGCTGTGTCGTCGCGAGATCGAGGCCTTCGGCTATGACTTCTGAGGGGCCGGGTCGGTGGTGAACGCCCGCCGCATCGCCCTGCTGTTCGCGACCTCGGGCCACAGCGGCGTCGATCGCGTGCTCGCCAACCTGCTGCCCGAGCTCGGTGCCGCCCCGCACGCCTTCGACCTGCTCGGCATCCGCAATCACGGGCCCTACCTCGACGCCGTTCCGGGCAACGTGCGCCGGATCACGCTGCCGGCCGCGCATCGCAACACGGTCCTGCCGGGCCTGATACGCTATCTGCGCCGCGAGCGCCCGGCGGCCTTGTTGACCGCCAGCCACCGCCTCAATCGGGCGGCGGTGATCGCCCGCGTCGTGGCCGGTGTGCCGCTGCACCTGACCCTGCGCATGGGCATGTCGCTGTCCGGCCTGGCCGTCGAACAGGGTCCTCGCCGCAGTGCCCGGCTGTTTCGCTCCATGCGCCGCTGGTATCCGCGTGCGGACGCGGTCGTCGCCCCCTCGGCCGGTGTGGCCGACGATCTTGAGCGCCTGGCCGGTGTCGGCGCCGAGCGCCTGCACGTGATCCCGAATCCCATCGTCAACGCCCGCTTCGAGGCGCTGGCCGCGGAGGTGCTCGATGATCCGTGGCTGGCCCCCGGCGCGCCGCCGGTGCTCCTCGGCGCGGGGGCGCTCGAGCCGCGCAAGGATTTCGCCACGCTCGTGCGCGCCTTCGCCCGGCTGCGGCGCGAGCGCGCCTGCCGCCTGATCATCCTCGGCGAGGGACGGGAGCGGCCGCGGCTGGAGGCGCTGGCGGCGGAGCTCGGCATCGCCGAGGATCTGCGGCTGCCGGGCCACGTCGCCAATCCCTATCCCTGGATGGCGCGCGCCGCCGTCTTCGCCCTGACCTCGCGGCGCGAGGGCTCGGGCGCGGTACTCGTCGAGGCGCTGGCTTGCGGCACGCCCGTGGTCGCCACGGACTGTCCCAGCGGCCCGGCCGAGACCCTGCAGCAGGGGCGCATCGGGCCGCTGGTACCGGTCGCCGATGACGCCGCCCTGGCCTCGGCGCTGAGTTGCCTGCTCGGCGACCCGCCCCCGGCGGCTGAGCTGCGTGCCGCGGCCGAGCCGTTCCGTGCAGACGTGGCCGCGCGCAGGTATCTTGCCGCGCTGGGCCTGGAGCCAACAGGGGAGAGTCCATGAGTGCGGCGACGCCGCCCGTGATCATCATCGGCATGCACCGCTCGGGCACCAGCCTGCTCACGCGCGTGCTGCAGCAGTCGGGCCTGTTCATGGGGCTGGGCGCGAGCCGCAACGAGGAGGCGGCGTTCACCAACGCCGTCAACGCCTGGATCTTCCGCCAGGCGTCGGCGACCTGGGATCGGCCGGCGTCGATGGACGAGCTGCTCGCCGATGACGCCGTGCGGCCCTGGCTCACCGACTACATCGAGGGCATCGTCAACGGCCCCGCCGCGTTGCGTTTCCTGGGCGCGCGGCGCTGGCTGCGCAGCCGCGGCTTTCACGGCCTCGCCGAGCCGTGGGGCTGGAAGGATCCGCGCAATACCTGGACGCTGCCGCTGTGGCGCGAACTCTTCCCCGAGGCCCGGGTGCTGCACATCGTCCGCCACGGCGTCGATGTCGCCGCCAGCCTGCGCGCGCGGCGCGAGCGCGAAGTCGTCGACCGCGTCGCCCGCTATCGCCGGCACCGGCGCCTGCATCGGGCGAACCCGCTGGCGCCGAAGCGGCGCGGCTTCGGCCCGCAGGCGCCGGTCCGCACGCTCGCCGGCGGCTTCGAGCTCTGGGAGCGCTATGTCGAGCGCTCGCGGGCCCATCTCGCCACACTGGGCGAGAACGGCCTCGAGGTGGCCTACGAGGATCTGCTAGCCGCCCCCGTCCGTGAGCTTGAGCGCGCACTCGCGTTCTGCGGCTGCCATCCGGGCACGGCCGCCATCGCGCAGGCGGCGGCGCGTTTCGATGCGAGCCGTGCCCACGCCTGGCGCGGCGATGCGGAGCTCGTCGCATTCGCTGAGGAGATGACCGGGCGCCTCGCCGCGCAGGGCTATGCATGAGCCCGCACATCGCCATCCTGCTCTCCTACTCCGGTGACGGGGGCGTCGAGCGCATGGTGAACCAGTTGGTCGCGGGCCTGCTCGCGGCCGGTTGCCGCGTCGACCTGTTGGTATTGAAGGCGCGCGGTGGTCACTTCGCGGGCGTACCCGAAGGCGCCCGGGTGGTCCGCCTCGACTCGGGGCATGCGCGCCTCGCTGTCAGCGGGATCGCGCGCTATCTGCGCGCCGAGCGTCCGCCTGTGCTGTTGGCAGCGAAGGATCGAGCCGGGCGTGCCGCACTGCGGGCGCGGGCTCGCGCCGGCGTCGAGACGCGCGTGTTCATCCGCTTGGGCAATACGCTGTCGGCATCGCTGGCGGGGCGCAATCCGCTGCGGCGCTGGCTGCGCTATGCCGCGGTCCGCCGCGCCTGGCCGCGCGCCGACGGCATCATCGCGGTCTCCCGCGGTGTGGCCGAGGACGTGGTGGCTACCGCCGGCGTGGCGCGGGAACGCGTCCACGTGCTGCCCAACCCCGTGGTCACGCCGGCGCTGTTCGAGCGCGCCGAGGAGCCGATCGCGCATCCGTGGCCGCAGGTCGGCGGTGAGCCGGTGATCCTCGGCGTCGGTCGCCTCGACCGGCAGAAGGATTTCGCCACACTGTTGCGCGCTTTTGCGCGCCTGCTCGAGCGGCGCCCGGCCGAGTTGGTCATCCTGGGCGAGGGCGAAGAGCGCCCGGCCCTGGAACGCCTGGCCTCATCGCTGGGTATCGCCGGGCATGTGCTCCTGCCCGGGTTCGTCACCAACCCCTATGCGGCGATGGCGCGCGCCGACCTGTTTGTGCTCTCTTCGGCCTGGGAGGGATCGCCCAATGTGCTGACCGAGGCGCTGGCGCTGGGCGTGCCCGTCGTGGCCACGGACTGTCGCAGCGGCCCCCGCGAGATCCTCGACGGGGGGCGCGTGGCACCGCTGGTGCCGGTCGGCGATGTCGCGGCGATGGCCGCGGCCATGCAGCGCACGCTGCAGGCGCCGCCCTCTTCGGCTACCCTGCGCGCCGCGGTCGCGGAGCACGACCGCGACCGGGCGACCGCGCGCTACCTCGAAGTGCTCGGCGGCGAGGACCGGACGAGCGCTACCGGAGCGATGCCATGCTGATCTCGCATACGCACAACTTCCTCTTCGTCCACATCGCGAAGACCGGTGGCACCAGCGTACGCGCCGCGCTGCGCCGCTACCGCTGGTCGGGGCGCTACGCCCCGGCGCTGTTCGTCGCCAGCATGATCAGCCAGATGACGCGGCCGCGCCATCGCCTTGGTGTCAAGTTCCCGCGCCACGCCAAGGCGATCGCGGCGCAGGAGATGCTGCCGGCGGAGGTCTTCGACGCGCTGTTCAAGTTCGTCTTCGTGCGCAACCCCTGGGACCTGCAGGTCAGCTCGTTCCACCATATCCGGCGGGAGAAGCCGGCCAGCCTCCACGGAGCCGAGACCTTTGCGGAGTTCCTGCGCCTGAAGTTCGACGACCAGCGGCCCTACGACTTCATGCTCGACATCTCGCGCGAGCTGCAGTCCGACTACATCGTCGATCTGCACGGCAATACCATCGTCGACCGGGTCGGTCACTACGAGACGCTGCAGGACGATTTCCACGCTATCTGCGACCGCATCGGCCTCCCGCGTCTCGACCTCCCCCACCGCCGTCGGGCCGTCGACCGCGACGATTACCGCCGCTACTATGACGCCGAGACGGCTGAACTCGTCGCCCGCCACTACGCGCCCGATATTGAGCGCCTCGGCTACCGGTTCGATCCGGGCTGAGCAGCGGTCGTCGCCCCGGGGAAGGGGGCGACCGGTGGGGGCTGTGACAACCATTCCTCGGGGGGCGTCGGGCGCCGCGCAGGGTGCCGCCGCCCACCCGTTCGCGGGAGCACACTGATGCAACTGACTGCGGAGGCCTTCGCGGGCGCGCGCGTACTGCTCGTCGGCGATGTCATGCTCGACCGCTACTGGTCGGGTGGGACGAACCGGATCTCGCCGGAGGCGCCCGTGCCCGTGGTCGGCCTGCGCGAGTTCCGCGATCTTCCCGGCGGTGCGGCGAACGTCGCGCTCAATGTCGCCGCGCTCGGCGCCCGGGCGACGCTGGTCGGGTTCACTGGGGCCGATGAATCGGCGCGGACGTTGCGTGACGCGCTCGATGCAACCATGGTGGACCACCACCTGATCGCGGTCGACGGCTCGCCGACGATCACCAAGCTGCGCGTGCTCAGCCGCAATCAGCACCTGATGCGCCTCGATATCGAGGACGGTTTCCAGGGTGCCGACCACGAGCGCCTGGTGACCACGGTGGAGGCGTATCTGCCCAAGAGCGATATCCTCGTGCTCTCCGACTACGCCAAGGGCACCCTGGCGCCGGTGGCCCCGCGCCTGATCGCGGCCGCGCAGGCCGCGGGTGTGCGGGTGCTCGTGGACCCGAAGGGTATCGACTACGGGCGCTACCGCGGGGCCGACCTGGTGACACCGAACCGGCGCGAGTTCGAACTGGTCGTCGGTCGGGCGACCGACAACGCCGATCTTGAGCGCCGCGCCCACGCCCTGATCGAGGAGTTCGACCTGGGCGCCCTGCTCGTCACCCGCAGTGAGGAGGGCATGAGCCTGGTCCCGCGCGCGGGCGAGGCGCTGCATCTGCCCGCCCATCGCCGCGAGGTCTACGACGTCACGGGGGCGGGCGACACCGTCATCGGCGTCATGGCGGCCGCGCTCGGTGCGGGCATGGCCGCCGCCGATGGTGTGCATCTCGCTAACCACGCCGCCGCGATCGTAGTCACCCGCCTGGGTGCGGCGCAGGTGAGTGCCGACGAACTCGTCGCCGCCCTCGCCGAAGCGGCGCGCGCCCACGCGCCCGGCGGCGTGCTCGGTGTCGATGAACTCCAGCGCCGCGTGGCGGCGGCACACGAGCGGGGCGAAACCGTGGTGATGACCAACGGCTGCTTCGACCTGCTGCATATAGGCCACCTCGAGTCGCTGCGCGCGATGCGCGCGTTCGGCGACCGGCTCGTTGTCGCCGTCAACGATGACGCTTCGGTGCAGCGGCTCAAGGGCCCGGGACGTCCCCTCATCCCGATCGCCGAGCGCATGGCGCTGCTGGCGGCGCTCGACTGCGTCGACTGGGTGGTTGCCTTTGCCGAAGACACGCCGGCCGGCCTCATCAGTCGCGTACGCCCCGATGTGCTCGCGAAGGGCGGCGATTACAGCCCGACCGAGATCGCCGGCCACGACATCGTCACCAGCTACGGTGGCCGCGTGGTGACGGTGGACTATCGTGAGGGTCTGTCGACCACGGCACTGCTCGAACGCATCCGCGAGAGTCGCTCCTGACGCCGCTTGCGAACGACGTGCCGCTGCGCGCGGTGGATCCGTGAGAAAGCCGCGCGCCTCGGCCTTGAGGCGCTGGGGCGCTAGACTGGGAAGTGTTGATTCCATTCACGCCGGAGAGCCCGATGAGCGAAACCGTCCGCATGTCCGTCGCCGAGATCCACGACTTGGCTGTGCAGGCCCTGCAGTCGCGGGGCTGCTCGACCGCGCAGGCCCAGGCGATCGCCGACACCGTCACCGCTGCCGAGCGTGACGGCGCCCGTTCGCACGGCCTCTTCCGCATCCCCTTCTACGTCAAGGCGATCGACGGCGCGGGTGCGCAGCCCGCGGCCGATCCCGCGCTCAGCGATCTCGCCCCTGGCGTGGTCCGCGTCGATGGCGGCATGGGCTTCGCGCCGCTCGCACTGCAGCGCGGCGCCGAGCCGCTGATCGAGCGCGCACGCAGCCAGGGCATCGCCGCGCTGGCGGTTACCGATGTCTTCCATATCGCCGCCCTCTGGCCCGAGGTCGAGCGCATGACCGAGGAGGGGCTGGTCGCCTTCGCCTTCACCGGCGCGATCAACTATGTCGCGCCCGCGGGCGGCACCCAGCCGCTCTACGGGACCAATCCAATGGCCTTCGGCTGGCCGCGGGAGGACGGCGCGCCGATCGTCTTCGACCAGGCGTCGAGCGCTGCGGCACGCGGCGAGATCCAGCTCCACAAGCGCGCCGGCAAGCCGATCCCCGAGGGCTGGGCCGTCGGCCCCGACGGCGAGCCCACGACCGACCCCGAGACGGCGCTCGCGGGTGCGCAGCTCCCCTTCGGCGGGCACAAGGGCGCGGCCATCGCGCTCATGGTCGAGCTGCTCGCGGGGGCGCTGATCGGGGACCTGTTCAGCTATGAGGCGGGGGAACACGATACCAACGGCGTCGGCGCACCCCGGGGCGGCGAGTTCATGATCGCCATCGATCCGGCGCGCTGTGCGGCCCACGGCGATGCCGCGCGCTCGCTCGCCCGCGCCGAGGAGCTGTTCGCCCGTGTACTCGGCCAGGAGGGCACGCGCCTGCCGGGTCAGCGGCGCCACGAGATCCGGGCCCGCAGCCGCGACCAGGGCGTCGAAGTCGCGCAGGCGACGGTGGACGAGATCCGGGACCTCGCCGGGATCTGACGGCGACCTGCGCTGGATCTGCCTTAGTGCGCGCTTCGGGCGAACCACTGGTCGAGGCGGTCGGTGACATCCTCGACGGTGATGCGCGCCATCGCCTGCGGGTTGCGCACTCGCTGGCCCCAGCGGGCCTGGTCGACGGTGAGCCCGGTCTCCGCTGCAAGCGCGTCGGGGTAGCGGTCGACGCACCAGTCGCGCCAGCCGTAGGGGCCCGTGCGCGCCGGGTTCGAGGTGGCGTAGAGGCCGATGACGGGGGTACCGACGGCATTGGCGATGTGGGCGGGGCCGGTGTCGGGGGCGATGGTCACGGCGGCGCGGGCGAGCACCGCGGCGAGCTGCTGCGGTGTCGTCGCGCCGACGAGATTGGTCACCGGCGCGTCGGCCTGATCGTGGATGGCCGCTGCCATGGCGCGTTCCGCCTCCGCCGGCCCCCCGGTCAGCACGGTCGCCAGGCCGTGGACGCGCCAGGCATGCGTGGCTACCGCGGCGTAGCGTTGCGCCGACCAGTTGCGCCAGTTCTGCGGCCGCGCGCTCGTGCAGGCGTTGATCGCGAGGAAGCGGCCCGCGGGCGGTGTGTGCTCGGCGGCGAAGGCCTGCGCAGTGTCGCTGAGGGGCAGATCCCAGCGCCACACGCGCTCGTCCACGCCGAGTACGTCGAGGAAGTCGAGGAAGCCGTCAAGGACATGGGCGCGCGGGTTGGGGGCGATGCGATGATCGATGAACAGGCCGTGGCCATCGCGACTGCGGGCACGGTCGAAGCCCACACGGTGGCGTGCCCGCACAAGGCGGCCGGCGACGTTGGCCCGCAGCGCGACCTGCATCTGCAGCAGCGCGTCGAAGCGCCTGCCGCGCAGGGCGCGCGCGAGCTCGGTGTAACCCCGGGCGCCGGCGCCCTTGTCGAAGACGATGAACTCGACACCGGGGAGGTCGCCGACCAGGGCGTGTTCGAGGCGCCCGATGATCCAGGTCAGGCGCCACTGCGGCCGTGCGTGCTGCAGGGTGCGCACGAAGGGCAGCATGTGGGTGACATCGCCGAGCGCGGAGAGGCGCACGATGCAGAGGTCGGCCCGGGCGGGCAGGTGCACGGGGTGGCTCATGGCGCGCGATTGTACGTCAGCGTGGGCGCTGATGCGCCCCGGTACAGCGGCGCCGCAGCGCGCGCGGCGTGGCTCCCCTCTGCGCGCGGTGTCGTGTGGTGACGGCCGCGCTGCAGCAGCGAGCGCTCCCGGACGGGTTGCTGCTCTGGCCCGCGCAGCGTGGCGAGCCGCCAGCGCCCGAGTGGTTCGATCCGGATTGGCTCGCGCGCGCGGACTGCCTGCGCGGGCAGGCGACCGGGCGCGGCACCACGTACTTTGCCGTGGTCGGCGACCGCGATGTCGTCCTGCGCCACTATCGTCGTGGTGGTGCTATCCGCCATCTGCTCGCCGATCGCTATCTCTGGACCGGGCTGACGCGCTGCCGGCCGTGGCGCGAACTCGCCGTTCAGGCCGCGCTCCACGAGCGCGGGCTGCCCGTGCCGCGGCCCATCGGCGCGCGGGTGCGCCGCCCGCGCCGCTGGGACCCCTTCTACCGCGCCGATCTGCTCAGTGAACGCCTCGGCGGTACGCGCACCCTGGCGCAATGCCTGGCGAGCGAAGGGCTTGCGCCCAACGCCTGGGCAGAGATCGGCCGGGTGCTCGCCGCATTCCACGATGCCGGCCTTGAGCACGCCGACCTCAATGCCCACAACATCCTGCTCGATGACGCGGGTTCGGTGTCGCTAATCGATTTCGATCGTGGCCGCCTGCACACCGGCCCGGGTCGCTGGGCGCCGGCGAATCTGGTGCGCCTGCGCCGCTCGCTGGACAAGCTCGCGGGTGAAGGCGGACCGTTCGCCTTCGATGACGGCGACTGGGACCGGCTGACGGCTGGATACGAGCGGGGAAGGCGCTGGGCCGAGCGGCGCTGAGGGGGCGCCATCGGCGGTCGCGGCTTTGGGTTCAGAGCTCCATGGCGCGCAATTGCTCAAGATAGCGTTCGACCACGTCGTCGTCGCCGGCGACGGCCTGGCGGGCGCGCGCCGCGATGGCGTCCCGCTCCGCAGGGTGGTCGAGCCAGTGGATGGCGGTGGCGATCGCGGTGGGGGCATCTTCCGCGCGGACGACGCCGCCGGCTGCCTCAAGGTGCTCGGTCTCGTCGCGGAAGTTGTCCATGTGCGGGCCGACCACGAGGGCACGCCCGAGGCGGGCGGGCTCGAGCAGGTTCTGGCCGCCGTGCGGGATGAATGACCCGCCCATGATCACGACATCGGCGCCCGCCATCAGGGCGGTGAGTTCACCCATGGTATCGGCGAGGTAGACATTGGTGGTTGCGGTCACGGGCTCGCCGCGGCTGCGGCGGGCGACGACCAGGCCCTCCTCGGCCAGCGTGTGCGCGATGGGGTCGCCGCGTTCGGGGTGGCGCGGGGCGATGGCGAGCACATGGCTGTCGCGTTGCGCGGCGCGCCAGGCGCGCGCGAGCTGCAGTTCCTCGTCGTGGTGGGTGGATGCGGCCAGGACGAAGGGGCGCCCCGGATCGATGGCTGCAACGGCATCGCCGGTGTCGGCGTACTTGAGGTTGCCGATTGCGAGCGTGCGCTTGCGCGAGCCGCCGAGGTGGCGGAAGGCGTCGGCGTCGTCCTCCGAGCGGGCCAGGATCAGGCGGCAGCGTTTAAGGCAGTCGCGCAGTGTCGGGCGCAGCCAGCGCGGTGCCCGACGCGTGCGCGCCGACAGGCGGCCATTGACGATCACGATGGGCACGGCGGCGTGGTCGAGTTCGGCGTAGAGCCAGGGCCAGAGCTCGGTCTCCATGACCAGCGCCACGCGTGGCGCCAGCCCGCGCACGAAACGGCGGACCGGGCGGGGGCGGTCGACGGGCAGGTAGCAGATCGCCGTACCCGCGGGGGCGCGCTGTTCGGCGACGGCGTGGCCCGTGGGCGTGTTCGTCGATAGCAGCAGTGGCTCGCTGTGCTCGCCCGCGAGGCGTTGCAGCAGCGGCATGACGGCGGCGACCTCGCCCACCGAGGCGGCGTGGATCCAGATCGCGCCCCGCGGCAGAGCCTCGAGCGCCCGGCCGCGGCGCTGCTGACGGTAGCCCGGGCCGCCATCGCGCGCCGCGCGGCGCAGGGTGTGGAGTGCAAATAGCGGCGCGAGCGCCAGGCTGGCGACGCGGTAGGCCCACGGCGGCGGCTTCAGCGGTGTCGCGAAGGGGATGCGGTCGAACTTGCTGCGACCGCGCTTGAAGCGTTGATGCAACCAGAAGTACTGCGCCGGCTCATATTCGCGGATGTGCTCGGCCATGTGCTCGTTGACGCGTGCGGTATCGGCGGCGACATCGCCGCTGGGGAAATCCTCCAGGGGCGGGCGGAAGATGAGACGGTAACCGCGCCCGTCGCGGCGGCGCAGCGGCAGCAGCAGCAACACGCGGGCCCCCGTCATCGCGGCCAGCCGGCTCGTGCCCGCGGAGGTGACCACGTCCATGCCGAAGAAGGGGGCCACGACCGTACCGCGCGCCCGGCGCAGGGTCTGATCCGGGGCGAAGAAGAGGATCCGGCCCGCGCGCAGCGCACGGATCATGCCGCGCAGGTCGCTGCTGTCGACGATGATGTCGGAGTGGCGGCGGCGCCCGCGCAACAGCAGCTTGTGGATCAGGGGATGGGCCGGCGGTTCAAAGCTCGCGCAGAGGTTGTAGCGATCCGCGATGCCGGTGCAGCCGATCTCAAGGGCAGTATAGTGCGGTGTCACCATGAGCACGCCGCGCCCTCCTTCCTGTGCGCGCCGAACGTGCTCCTCCCCTTCGACCGTGCACAACCCCCGGAACCAGGCTGGACTGCGCCACCAGGTGATCGCCGTCTCGAACACGGAGCGCCCGACATGCTCGAACTGCTCGCGCACCATGGCGTCGCGCCGATCGCGGTCGAGTTCGGGAAAGCAGAGCTGGAGATTGAGTTCCGCGGCGCGGCTCCGACCCGGTAGCAGGTAGTAGAGGCCACGACCCAGGGCGCGGCCCAGGCCCATCTGCAATCGCCACGGCAGCAGCACGAGCAGGCGTAGCACGCCCAGGGCGAGCCAGACCGGCCAGTGGCGCGGATCGAGCCAGTCGCGACGGGTCAGGCGGGCGGAGCCGGCGGAGTCGCTGGGCAGTTTGGCCGGGTTGCCGGCGTCGGTGGTCACTTGAGCAGGCCGGAAACCGTGCGGAAGCTGGGATGCGCGGCATCGCGCAGCCACTCGAAGAGTACCGATTCGCGGTTGGTCACGGTCACGCCGGCACTACGCAGGCGCGCGCAGGCGCCGGCGGCGTGGTCGGGGTTGCGCGAGCAGATGCCGTCGGCGATGACGAATACGGTGTAGGCGGCGGCGACGAGTTCGAGCGCCGTCTGCAGCACACAGACGTGCGCCTCCATGCCGCAGAGTACGACTTGGCGCCGCCCGGTCATGCGCAGGGCGTCGGCGATCCCGGGATCGCCGGCGGCGGAGAAGCGGGTCTTGTCGAGGGTCACGGCCCAGTCGGGTAGGGCCTCGGCCACGGCTGGATCGGTGTCGCCCAGGCCTTGCGGATACTGGCGCGTGACGATCACGGGGATGTCGAGCTCCCCGCCGCCGCGGGCGAGCATCGCGGTCGAGGCATTGACACGCTCGCGCTCGCCCGCGTCCATCGCGGCGGTCAGCCGCGTCTGCAGATCGACGATCAGGAGCACGCTGTCGTCCGCGTCGGCCAGCATTGGTCCGCTCATCGCTTACCACCCATGGGTCTGCCTCGAGTTGCGACGCCGCTGCGGTCGCCGCCCGTTCAACCTTCGACCGACTCCAGCCAGTCGTTGACCCGCCGGACTTCCTCCACGTCGAGCGTGCCCGCGGCCTCCTGTAGGCGCAGGCGGTTGAGGATGTATTCGAAGCGGGCATTGGCGAAATCCCGCTCCGCCTCGAATAGGTCGCGCAGGGCGTCGAGGACATCCACCGTGGTACGGGTGCCGACCTCGAAGCCGGCCTCTTCGGCGGCGACCGAGGCCTCATTCGAGTCGACGGCCTGCCCCAATGCACGCACCTGGCTGATGCGCGCCTCCATGCCGCGAAAGGCGTCGCGCGTGCGCTGCTCGACCGCACGCCGTGCCTCGACCATCGTCGACTGGGCCGATTCGAACCGGGCGCGGGCCTCGCGTGTACCGGAGACGGTCGCACCCCCGGTGAACAGCGGCAGCGTGACCTCGATACCGATCGAGTCGGTCTCCGTATCGCCCCCGCCGCCCTGCAGCGGGTCGCCGGTGGCGAAATCGGTATCGGTCTCCTGGCGGGTGCGGCTCGCGGTCAGATCGACCTCGGGGTAGTGGCCGGCGCGGGCTTGGCGAACCCCCTGGCGCGAGGCCTCGGAAGCGGCGCGGGCGGCGAGGTACTGGGGATTCTGTTCGATGGCGCGCTCCACCCAGGCGCCGGCATCGTCCGGCTCGGGCGCTTCCAGCGGGAGCTCCTCACCCACCCGGGCGAGCCGACCGACGCGTCGCTCGACGATGGCGCGCAGGGCTTCGCGGGCGTTGTCGACCTCGTTGCGGGCCTCGATCTGTCGGGAGACGGCGAGGTCGTAGCTCGCCTGTGCGGCCTTGACGTCGGTGATCGGGATCATGCCCACATCGAAGCGCTCCCGCGCCTGCTCGAGCTGGCGCTCGATCGCCTCTGCCTCGGCGCGGGCGAAGCGCTCCTCCTCTTCGGCGGCGAGGACGCCGAAATAGGCCTCGGCGACGCGCAGGATCAGGTTCTGATCGGCATCGGCGAGTTCCGCCTCGGCCTGGGCGATCTCCGCGTCGGCCCGGTTGAGACCGACGAACTGCTCCCAGTTGAACAGTGTCTGGCGCAGGTTGAGGCTGTACTGCTCGCGGGTGAAGCTGTCGCTCTGGTTGGTGTCCAGGTCACGCCGGTCATCCTCGCTGCGGCTGGCCGAGAAGCTCGCCTGCGGCAACAGGGCGGCGCGCGCCTGCGGGCGGCGTTCCAGCGCCGCCTCGTAGTCGTGCCGGGCGGCGGCGTAGCTCGGGTCATTTTGTTGCGCGAGGCGATACATCTCGAGCAGGTCCGCGCCCTTCGCGGTGCCCATGGTGAGCATTAGCGTTGCGCCGGCGATCAGACCGGCTAGTGGTGTGCGTACCCGCATCGGTTGGCTCCAGTGCGTCGTTGGTGACGGCGCGGCTACTGCCCGGCCGTTTGCTTTCCCTCGCTGGGTATCGGGGCGCCATCGGTCGGCATCCCGCGCTCGCCCCAATGGCGGTCAGAATTCGAAACGGGCAGGGCGCTCGGCATTCTTGAGAACGGCGATCCAGGTCTCGAACAGGCTCTCTGTTGCCCACTCATCGGTGTCGATTCGCGAGATACGCAGCGCCTCCATGATCGGGCGATTCTCTTCGCCGACGATGGCGAAAAGCCGCCCACCTGGTGCGAGCGCGTGGAGGTAGGCCTCAGGGACCTGCGGAACGGCACCGGTCAGCACGATGATGTCCCAGGGACGGTCGCCGTCCCAGCCACGCGCCGCGTCGCCCGTCGCCAGCGAGGTGTTGTCGAAGCCGAGTGCGTCGATGCGTTCACGCGCGCTGGCGATGAAATCCCCGTGGATGTCCACGGAGTCGACATGTGAGCCCAATCGGGCGAGGCAGGCCGTGAGATAGCCGCTGCCGGTGCCGATCTCCAGGATCCGGTCCTCGGGCAGAATCTCCAGCGACTGCAGCAGGCGCCCCTCGACCACGGGGGCCATCATGCTCTGGCCATGGGCGAGCGGGATGCGCGTGTCGGCATAGGCGAGGCGGCGGTAGGCCGGCGGCACGAAGTCCTCGCGTGGCAGGCTGCCCAGTGTCTCCAGTACGTCGGGGTCGAGCACGGTCCAGGGGCGGACCTGCTGCTCGATCATGTTGTAACGGGCGCGTTCGAAATTCATCTCATCCATCAAGCCAATCTCCCCGACCGTCGCGTTGCGATGGCCGCGTGGGCATACGGAAACGCTGGTCAGCGAGCGTAATGCCTTCGCCCGGGGCGGGCAACAGTGTCGCCATCGGGAGTGGGCCCGGTTTCAGGGCCGCGTCGAATCGCGCTAGACTGCGCCTTGACCGGACGGTCGGTCGGGGGAGTATAGGGGCATGCCACAGCCTGGGCAAAGGTCGACGGCCGGTCGGGACGAGATACTTGCTGCCGCTACGGATCTGTTCGCCGAGTCCGGCTATGACGCGGTGTCGATCCAGGCCATTGCGTGCCGTGCCGGGACCAGCAAGGCCAACGTCTTCCACCATTTTCGCTCCAAGGAGGCCCTCTATCTTGAGGTCATGCGGGCCGCCTGCAGCCGCTTCGCTGCGGCTTCGGAACTGGCCGATCGGGGCGCGGAACATCGTTACACCGAGGGCATCGTGGACTTCCTGCGGGCTGATTTTGTGCAGTTGCGTGCCGACCCGGTGCATGCCCACCTGATCCTGCGCGAGGTGCTCGAGAGTGGGCCGGGCCGGGGCCAGGCGCTCGCGCGCGATGTCTTCGATGACCATTTCCGGCTCGTGGTGGATCTGTTCCGTGAAGGCCAGGCGGCCGGCGTGCTCGCCGACGATGTCGTGCCGGAGGCGGCAGCGGTGATGATGATCGCCGCCGGGGTATTCAGCTTCCAGTCGCGGCATGTGCTGCGACACCTGCCCGGGGTCGATTTCATCGACGACGTCGACCGCTACGGCGACACCATGGGACGCATTCTTCTGAATGGCATGCGCGCGCGGACCCGGCAGCCCGGACAAGACGAGTCCTAGGGCGAGGGCTGCGCGCGGAGGTGTAGACATGAAGATCCGAATGTTTCTGACCATCCTTGGCCTTGCCGCCGCATTCGGTGCGATTTTCGGCTGGAAGTTCTGGCAGGACTACCAGGCCGCGCAGGTGGCGATGGCCCAGGGCCCGCCGGTGGAGACGGTATCGGCCACCGCGGCCACCGCCGAGGTCTGGCAGCCACGCATCGAGGCGGTCGGCAGCCTGCGCGCCGTGCAGGGCGTGGACATCGCGCCGGAGATCGCCGGCAAGGTCGAGGAGATCGAGTTCGACTCGGGGGCCGCGGTCGAGGCCGGCGA
Source organism: Ectothiorhodospiraceae bacterium (assembly GCA_007134775.1). GTDB lineage: Bacteria > Pseudomonadota > Gammaproteobacteria > XJ16 > Halofilaceae > Halofilum. The sequence continues at coordinate 36,383 of SLKC01000058.1, forward strand.
CGTGCTCTTTCGCCTCGAGGATGCCGCCGACCGCGCTGAGGTGCGCGAGCTCGAGGCGGATGCCCGTCTCGCCGAGATCGAGCTCGATCGCCAGCGCCGCCTGCGTGAGCAGGGGGTGAACTCGCAGGCCGATGTCGATACCGCCGCGAGCAAACTGGAGCAGACTGAGGCCCGGGCGGATGCGGCGCGCGCCAGGGTCGAGAAGAAGACGCTGCGGGCGCCTTTCGACGGTCGCACCGGCATTATCGCCCCGGACATCGGGGAGTTCGTCGAAGCGGGTAGCCGCCTGGTTACGCTGCAGGCGCTGGACCCGGTCTTCATGGATTTCTCCGTGCCCCAGCAGCGCCTGCGCGATCTGCGTGTGGGGCAGACGCTGGATATCCGCGTTGATGCGGTCGCCGGGCGCGAATTCCCCGGTGAGGTCCGCGCGATCAGTCCGCGCATCGAGGAGCGCACGCGCAATATCAACGTCCGTGCCGAGGTGGACAATATCGACGAACTCCTGCGTCCCGGCATGTTCGTCAACGCCCGCCTCGCCCTGGACGAGGAGGTCGACGTCATCACCGTGCCGCAGACTGCGATCAGCTTCAGCCCCTACGGCGAGACCGTGTTCGTGGTCGTCGAAGCGGAGGGCGGTCCCGGTGAGGCCACGCAGGTCGTCGAGCAGCGATTCGTCGAGACTGGCGCGCGCCGCGGTGATCAGATCGCGGTCGACGAGGGCGTGGAGGCCGGCGAGACGGTCGTGACCAGTGGCCAGATCAAATTGCGTGACGGTATCCGGGTGGAGATCAACAACGAGATCGAGCCCGACAACGATCCCGATCCGCAGGTCGGCAACATCTGATCGGGGGCTCGATGAAGTTCACCGACATTTTCGTTCAGCGTCCGGTGCTGGCCACCGTCGTCAGCCTGCTGATTCTGCTGATCGGCCTGCGCGCGGCGTTTGATCTCACCGTGCGGGAGTTTCCCGACACCCAGGACGCCGTAATCACGGTCGAGACCGCCTATATCGGCGCCGATGCCGACCTGATCCGCGGTTTTATCACTACGCCGCTGGAGCAAGAGGTCGCGCAGGCCGAAGGCATCGACTTCGTCGAGTCAACCAGTGTGCAGGGCCTGTCCGTGATCGAGGCCAATCTCGAACTCGATTACGATCCCTATCGCGCACTCACCGAGATTACCGCGCTGGTCGATCAGGTCCGCAACGACCTGCCCGGCGACGCCCAGGACCCGACCATCGACCTCTCGGTCGGGGATGCCACGGCGGCGATGTACATGAGCTTCTTCAGCGACCGCATGAATGCGGCGCAGATCACCGACTATCTTGAGCGCGAGGTGCGTCCGGTGCTCGACACCGTCCCCGGTGTACAGGAGGTCCCCATCTGGGGGCAGGGCACGTTCGCCATGCGGGTCTGGCTCAAGCCCGATCGACTCGCCGCCTTCGAGCTTGAGGCGCGCGATATCCAGCAAGTGCTGCGCGAGAACAATTTCCAGGCGGCGATTGGCTCGACGCGCGGCAACATGGTGGAGGTCGAACTCACCGCGGAGACCGATATCACCAGCGAGGAGGCGTTCCGCCAGCTTGTTATCGACCGCATCGAGGGGTCGACGATCCGTTTGCAGGACGTCGCTGACATCGATCTCGGCTCGGAGAGCTACAACACTTCGGTATACGACACCGGGCAGGCGGCGACCTTTGTCGGCATCCGGCCGGGGCCGGATGCGAATGTGCTCGATGTCACGCGCGAGGTGCGCGAGCGCTTCGAGGAGATCGAGGCCGGCCTGCCGCCCGGGCTTGAGGCGCGCATCCCGTACGACGCCTCCGACTACATCCAGGCCTCGATCGACGAGGTGGTCAAGAGCCTGTTGCTGGCGATGCTCAAGGTCATCGTCGTCATCTACCTCTTCCTCGGGTCGGTGCGTTCGGTACTTATCCCCGCCGTGACGGTGCCGCTGTCGCTGATCGGCGCCGCCTTCGTCATGCTGGTGCTCGGCTACTCGATCAATCTGCTGACGCTGCTGGCGATGGTCCTGGCCATCGGCCTCGTGGTCGATGACGCGATCATCGTGGTGGAGAACGTCCACCGCAATATCGAGGAGGGGATGACGCCGTTTGACGCATCCATCCAGGGTGCCCGCGAGCTGTTCACTGCAATTATCGCGATGACAATTACGCTGCTGGCGGTCTTCGCCCCGATCGGCTTCGTCGGTGGCCTCACCGGGACCCTGTTCGCCGAGTTCGCCTTCACCCTGGCGGGTGCGGTGATCATCTCGGGCATTGTCGCACTCACGCTCTCGCCGATGATGTGCTCGAAGATCCTCAAGCCGCACGGCAGCGGCAACGGCCAGGGCCGTTTCGAGGCTTTCCTCGACCGCACCTTCGAGCGCCTGCAACAGCGCTATGAACGGCGGTTGCACGGCGCGCTCAACTACCTGCCCGTGATGGCGGTGTTCGGCCTCGGCATCCTGGTGAGCTGCTACTTCCTCTATGTGACTTCTGAGTTCGAGCTGGCGCCGGTCGAGGACCAGGGTTTGGTCATGGTCCAGTCCACGGCCGCGCCGAGCGCCTCGCTTGACCATACGGAGCGCTTCACGGCACGCCTCGCGGAGGTGGGCGATGAACTGCCCGAGGTTGACCGGGTCTGGCAGTTCAACGGTGTCGCTTTCGGCGGTGCGCCCGCTCCCAATGTCGGGATTACGGGCTTCACCCATGTGCCCTGGGACGAGCGCGAGCGCTCACAGGGCGAGATCCGCGACATCATCGAAGCCGAGAGTGACCGTATTGCCGGCCTGCAGTCGGCCGTGTTCACGCGCCCACCCCTGCCGGGCGCCGCCACCGGCCTGCCGGTGCAGTTCGTCATCGGTTCGAACGAGGAGGCGGAGCAGCTCTACGAGGCGACCCAGCGCATGCTGGAAGAGGCCCAGGAGAGCGGGCTGTTTGTCTTTACCACCAGCGACATGAACTTCGACCGTCCCTCCTATCGCATCGAGATCGATCGCGAGAAGGCCTCGGATCTCGGTCTGACCATGGAGGATGTCGGGGCCAATCTCGGCGGGCTGCTCGGCGGGGCGGATGTCAACCAGTTCAATATCCAGGGGCGCAGCTACGACGTCATCCCGCAGGTCGGGCGCATGGACCGGCTCAATCCGGAGCAGCTTGCGACCTACCACATCCGCACCGCCTCGGGCCTGATGGTGCCGGTGTCCACCGTTGCCTCATTCGAGACCGTCGTGCAGCCGCGCGAACTCAATCGCTTCCAGCAGCTCAACGCGGCCACGATCCAGGCGCAGCCGCGGGGGGATGTCGCGCTCGGGGAGGCGCTGGCCTTCCTCGAGGGCGCGGCCGAGCGGGTGCTGCCCGACGGCTACAGCATCGACTACGCCGGCCAGTCGCGCCAGTTCGTTGAAGAGACCGGGGCGCTGCTGGTGACCTTTTTCCTGGCCCTGGTCGTGATCTATCTGGTGCTCGCGGCGCTGTTCGAGAGCTTCCGGGATCCGCTGATCATCCTGGTGAGTGTGCCGATGTCGATCTGCGGGGCGATGATCTTCGTCAGTCTCGGCGTCGGCGGTGTGTCGATCAATATCTACACGCAGGTAGGGTTGGTGACGTTGATCGGGGTGATCAGCAAGCACGGCATCCTCATCGTGCAGTTCGCCAACCAGCTCCAGCGCCGTGGCTACGACAGGCGTGCGGCGATCGAGCGCGCCGCCGCCATCCGGCTACGGCCGGTGCTGATGACCACCGCGGCACTCGTCCTCGCGGTCGCCCCGCTGATGCTCGCCGCCGGTGCGGGCGCGGAGTCGCGTTTTGCGATGGGGCTGGTGGTCTCGACCGGCCTGCTGATCGGCACGTTGTTCACGCTGTTCATGGTGCCGGCGGTCTATCTCATGCTCGCCCGCGACCGCAGCAGCGAAGCGCCGCAGGCCGAGCCCGCGCAGTAACAGGGCAGGCGGGCTCGGCCGGCCCGCAGGGGCCCGCGCTCGCGGGACCCGCGTGCTGGCAACGGTGTGGGGGCCGGGAAGGGTGTCAGCGGCAGCCGAGGACGACGATGGTCTTGCCGCGGGCCCGGATGAGGCTCTCCTCCTCCAGGTCCCGCAGGACTCGGCCCACCATCTCCCGCGAGCATCCGACGATGCGCGCGATCTCCTGGCGTGTGATATGCACCTGCATGCCTTCCGGATGCGTCATCGCGTCGGGCTGTAGGGCCAGATCGAGCAGGCAGCGGGCGACCCGCCCGGTCACGTCGAGGAAGGCCAGGTCGCGGACCTTGGCGCTGGTCCGGCGCAGGCGCTGCGACATCTGGCGCGCGACCTCGAACAGGATGCCCGGGACGTGATCCGACATCTGCAGGAAATCGCTGTAGGTGGCCTCGGCGATCGTACACTCGGTGCGGGCGATCACGCGCGCGCTGCGCACGCTCCGATCCTCGAACAGGCCCATCTCACCGAAGAATTCGCCGTCGTTGAGATAGGCCAGGATCAGTTCGTGGCCTTGATCGTCCTCGATGAGCACGGAGACAGTGCCCTTGATCAGGTAGAACAGGGAATCGGGGCGCGCCCCATCCTGAATGATGCATGTGCCGGCCGGCATCGTGCGGCGCCGGCTGTGCTCGAGGAAGGCCTCGAGCCATTCGGGGGGATTCCGGGTTGGCGGACTACGCTCCATCGTCGCTATTCTTGCCGGTTCTGTTTACAACGTCAAAGGGCTGGGTGAACGTCGTCGCCAGCGCTCGCTCTGCGCACCGTCGGCGCGGTCTGCTACACTCGCGCGCCCGCCGCGAGGCGGGCATTGGGCGTGGTCTGGAGCTCGACGCGGAGGGCCGTCATGGCGAAGAAATCGTTCCAGCGCAAGATCAAGCTGCACGGGTTCAACAACCTGACGAAGACGCTGAGCTTCAATA
>SLKC01000098.1 GCA_007134775.1 Ectothiorhodospiraceae bacterium
CGGCAGCGCACGCCCAGCCCCGAAGGCGGGACGGGGTGCCTGCCAGCGGGACCGTCTGCAGCAGGGATGCTGCCGTCGAGCCTGCAGGGATGCATCCACGGCGTGTCCCGCTGGCAGGCACCCCGTCCCGCCACCACGACACACACGAACACGAAAGAGGAGCTGAAACCACCATGAGCGCAACGCTGGAACGCAAGTCGCGCGTGAAGACCTTCGATGGCTGGCAGGAGACCTGGCAACATCACTCGGACAGCTGCAACGCCCCGATGCGCTTCGCCATCTACCTGCCACCGCAGGCAGCACACCAGCGCGTGCCCGCGCTCTACTGGCTATCCGGGCTGACCTGCACCGAGGACAACTTCAGCACCAAGGCGGGTGCCCAGCGCTACGCCGCCGAACAGGGCATCGCCCTGGTCGTGCCCGACACCAGCCCGCGTGACCTCGGCCTGCCCGGCGAGGACGACAGCTACGACTTCGGCTCGGGCGCGGGCTTCTACATCAACGCCACCGTCGAGCCGTGGTCGCGCCACTATCACATGCACGACTACGTCACCCGCGAACTGCCCGAACTGGTCGAAGCCGAATTCAACGTCGTGCCGCGACGGCGGGCGATCAGCGGCCACTCCATGGGCGGCCACGGCGCACTCGTTGCCGCGCTGCGCCAGCCCAAGGCGTGGAGCTCGGTCTCGGCCTTTGCGCCCATCGTCAATCCGGCACAGGTCCCCTGGGGCGACAAGGCCTTTCGCGGCTATCTCGGCGACGATACGGCCCAATGGCTGGAGTGGGACGCCTGTGCGCTGATCGCGCGCAACACCGAGCGGCGACTGCCCCTGCTCGTCGAGCAGGGCGATGCCGACAACTTCCTCGGCGAGCAGCTCCAGCCCGAGGCACTGCGCGAGGCCTGCGAGCAGGCCGGCCATCCGCTCGACCTGCGCATGCGCGCGGGCTACGACCACTCCTACTACTTCATCGCGACCTACATCGGCGAGCACATCCGCTACCACGCCGAGCACCTGTTCCGCTGATCCCCCACCGCCCCGGCACTGCTGGGTGCCGGGGCGGCCTGCAGCGCCCCCGCCCACCGCATGCGCCCCGCCTGCGTGCAGCCCTGCACTGCAGCAGTGCAGGGCCGCGGGCACAGCGATCGCAAGTCATTGATTCTCCAGGGACCTCCGGCCTGGCACGCCTCCTGCTCCCGTGACTGATGGTGGCGTACCGCCACCGCCACGAGCGAATGGAGCAACTGGCAATGAAACTGATCGTAGCGATCCTCAAGCCGTACAAGCTCGACGACGTCCGCGAGGCGCTCGCGGCCGTGGGGGTACAGGGCCTGACCGTCAGCGAGGTCAAGGGCTTCGGTCGCCAGCGCGGCCACACCGAGCTCTACCGCGGCGCCGAGTACGTCGTCGACTTCCTGCCCAAGATCCGCGTGGAGGTCATCACCTCCGAGAACTTCGTCGACAGCGTCGTGGACGCCATCAGCCGCGCTGCCCATACCGGCAAGATCGGCGACGGCAAGATCTTCGTCCAGCCCGTCGAACAGGCCCTGCGCGTGCGCACCGGCGAGTCCGGCGAAGACGCACTCTGACCCATCCACCCCGGGGAGCAATCCGATGGACACCGACAGCATCATCGAAGTGGCATACGCCCTCGACACCTTCTACTTCCTGGTCAGCGGCGCCTTCGTCATGTGGATGGCAGCCGGCTTCACCATGCTCGAGGCCGGCATGGTGCGCACCCGCAGCACCGTGGAGATCCTGACCAAGAATATCGGGCTCTACTCGATCGCCTGCATCATGTACCTGCTTGTGGGATACAACCTCATGTACAGCGAAGGCGTGGGCGCGCTGATCCCGAGCATCGACGGCATCGTCAGCGGTGGCGACCACGCCAGCGGCGATGTCGCCGCCAGCGATGGCGCGCTCTACTACTCGGCACTGTCCGACTTCTTCTTCCAGGTCGTCTTCGTGGCCACGGCCATGTCGATCATCTCCGGCGCAGTGGCCGAGCGCATGAAGCTCTGGTCCTTCCTCGCCTTCGCGGTCATCCTCACCGGCTTCATCTATCCGATCCAGGGCTACTGGAGCTGGGGTGGCGGTTTCCTCGACCAAATGGGCTACCTCGACTACGCCGGCTCGGGCATCGTCCACTTCACCGGGGCGGTGGCCGCGCTCGCCGGCGTCCTCCTCCTTGGACCGCGCAATGGCAAGTACACCAGCGATGGCAAGGTCCACGCCCTGCCCGGCGCCAACCTGCCACTCGCCACGCTGGGCACCTTCATCCTCTGGCTCGGCTGGTTCGGCTTCAACGGCGGCTCCGAACTCAAGGTCTCCGACGTCGAGTCGGCCAATGCCGTCGCCCAGGTCTTCACCAACACCAACACGGCGGCAGCCGGCGGTGCCGTGGCCGCACTGGTGACCTCGCGGCTGCTGTTCGGCCGCGCCGATCTCACCATGGCCCTCAACGGCGCCCTCGCCGGGCTGGTCTCGATCACGGCGGAACCGCTGATGCCGGAGCCGTTGCTCGCCACCGTGATCGGTGCCATCGGCGGCGTGATCGTCGTCTTCGCGATCCTCGGCTTCGACCGCATCCGCATCGACGATCCCGTCGGCGCCATCTCCGTCCACGGCGTCGCCGGCATCTGGGGGGTGCTCGCGGTGCTGCTATCGAACCCGGATGCGACGCTCGGCGGCCAGCTCCTCGGCCTCGTGACCATCGGGGTATTCGTCTTCACTGCGGCACTGGCCATCTGGGCACTCCTCAAGATCACGATCGGCATCCGCTTGACCGAGGAAGAGGAAGAGGTCGGGGCAGATGTCACCGAGTGCGGGCTCGAGGCCTATCCCGAGTTCACCCGCAGCAGCACAATGACGCGCTGAGGGACCCGGACGCACGTCTGTGGCAAAATCCCGGGCACGCCTGAATGGGAGCAGCGGTGTGCCCGGGACGCCCTCTACACCACTGATTGTCGGCTGCGGAGACGTCGGCACGCGACTGGCGCGCGCGCTCATCATCAGCGGTCGCCGCCCCGTCGGGCTGGTCCGCACCCAGCCTGCGGCCGACGCATTGGGGCGACAGGGCATCGCGCCCGTGGTCTCCAATCTCGATCGCCCGGTCGATGAGCCGCCCGCCGCGGCCGAGAACGGCACGGTCTTCTATCTGGTGCCACCGCCGAAGGATGCGGAGTCGGACGATCCACGGCTGCGCAATTTCCTCTCCGCCTGCGGCCACGAACGACCGAGTCGCATCGTCTACCTGTCCACCTCGTCGGTCTACGGCGACTGCGCCGGGGCCTGGGTCGACGAGACCCGGGCGCCGCGACCGACCAGCGATCGCGGTCATCGCCGGCTGGCGGCGGAACGGATCCTCGCCGACTGGAGCCGGGAGACGGGCGGCGAGCACGTGATCCTGCGTGTAGCCGCCATCTACGGCCCCGACCGCCTACCGCTGGACCGGCTCGCCGACACCGTCCTGATCGAGCCGCAGGAGGCCCCCTGGTCGAACCGCATCCACGTCGACGATCTGGTCACCGTGCTGCGTGCCGCCGCCGCACGCGGGCGCCCCGGCCGGGTCTACAACGTTGCAGACGGCCACCCCACGACGATCACCGACTACTTTTTCCGCGTCGCCGACCTCGCCGGACGGCCACGGCCCCGCACGGTCCCACTCGCGGCGGCCGACCAGCACCTGTCGCCGGGCCTGCTCGAGTTCGTCCGCGAATCGCGGCGTCTCGATAACACGCGCATGCTGCGCGAGCTCGGCGTCCGCCTGCGCTACCCCGACCTCAAGGCGGGGCTCGCCGATGCGCTGCCGACTCGGCGTCGTGCATAAGACCGCGCCGATCCGCGCTCACTCGCCGTCCCGGGGCACCCCCTGAGGGGCCCAGCCCACGGCGTCCCGGCCCCGGCGAGCCCGAACCCGCGATGAGCGCGCCACCACAAGTTCACGCCAGCGGCGACTGGCGCCAGCGCCTCGGCCTGTTGCGCTCACTTGTGATCTACTGGCGCCCAGGTCGCCAGCGCGCCCTGCGCCGACTCTACGCGACCTTCGTCGGCCCGGGCGATCTCGCCTTCGATATCGGCGCACATGTCGGCGACCGCGCCGTCGCGTTCGCCGCCCTCGGCGCGCGCGTGGTCGCCGCCGAGCCACAACCCCATCTACTTCCCTGGCTGCAGCGCTGCGCCCGCGCCCGCCCTGGTGCAATCACCGTCGTGCCCGCCGCGCTCGGGCGTGCCGCCGGCCACATCGAACTCGCCGTGAACCGGGCCAATCCCACGATCTCATCGACGTCAGCGGCCTGGCGCCAGGCCGTGCGCACCGGCAATCCCGGCTTTCGCGGCCAGCGCTGGGATCGGCCGATCACCGTGCCGGTGACGACGCTGACCGAGCTGATCGCGCAATATGGTCTACCCGCCTTCTGCAAGATCGATGTCGAGGGCGGTGAGGCGGACGTGGTCGCCGGGCTCGACCAGCCGGTGCCCGCCCTCTCGTTCGAATTCGTCCGGGGTGCTCTCGATATCGCCGTCGCCGCGATCGACGGGCTCGCCCGTCTGGCGCCCTACGAATACAACATGATCGCGGGGGAAGGCCGGCAGTTCGCCTGGCGGCAGTGGCATACGCCGGGGCGCGTCCGCGACTGGCTCCACCATGGCGCCGGCGGCATCGCCTCGGGCGATCTCTATGCACGCCTGCCGGACCACCGCACGCCCGGCTGAACCACCCGCCGCTGGCACGCCGAGCGCACCGCCACTACGCGCCACCGCCCGCTTGCGGTAGGATCGCGGCGTCGAGGCCGCGAGCGATCGGAGCCCCCATGCCACGCCCCCGTTGCGCCGCGGCACTGATCGCCGCGTTCGTGATCCTCTCCGGCCACCCGGGCGCTCCGGTCCGCGGCGACGGCGGTTTCGATGGTCCCTACCTCGGCCTGCGCGCCGGCGTGATGACCTCGATCGAGGCCGACGAGCGGGGTGACGAGGCCATGCTCGGGCGCGGTGCGTACGCCCAGGGGATGACGCGCGTCGATCTGGGGCTGGGCTACGGCTTGACCCCCTTCGAGCGCGGATATCTGGGCGTGGAGGCAGGGGCAGTGCTCTATGACGGTTTCTCGGAGGAGGTCGAGCGCTTCGTGACCGAGCAGGGGACGACCACACAGACCCTGGCCGGCGAGCGCGGCTACTGGGTGCGTGCGCTGGCCGGCTACCGCTCGACCGAGCGCACGCTGCTGTACACCACGGCCGGTGTCCAACGCCGTGGCTTCACCATTACGCAGCAGACCGGCGCCGGCCGCGAACGGGACGAGGCGAGCTTCAGCGGCGCGGGCTTCGGTTTCGGCTTCCGCCACCGGCTGCGTGGCGGCCTGTTTGTCGTCGGCGAAGCCTTCCGTACCTTCTACAACCGGCGCCGCCTGGACCCGCCGGGCAGTGATATCGAAATCACCACGACCAGCGTCGACATCGGCCTCGCCTACCGTTTCTGATCGGCGGCGTCCATGCTGGGCGGGTCGCCTGCGTCTGCGTCTGCGCGGCGCACCGTGACCTGGAACTCACGCACCCGACGCGAGTCCGCGTCGAGCACGCGGAAGTGCAGACCATCGAGGACGATGCTTTCGCCCGACGCCGGCACGTGGCCGAGCTGATGGCTGACCAGCCCGCCAATGGTGTCGAAGTCATCGTCACCGAATTCGGTGCCGAAGAAGTTATTGAACTCCTCGATCTCGGTGAGCGCGTCGACACTGAACGCGCCAGGCGCCTGCTCGCGAATGGCGAAGTCTTCCTCGCTGTCGTGCTCGTCGTCGATATCGCCGACGATCTGTTCGAGGATATCCTCGATCGTGACCAGGCCCGCGGTGCCGCCATACTCGTCGACGACGACGGCCATGTGATTGCGGCTGCTGCGGAAGTCCTGCAGCAGCGTATTCAGCCGCTTGCTCTCCGGCACGAAGACCGCCGCGCGCATCACATCGCGGATGTCGAAGCGCGTACGCTCTTCTTCGGTGCAGTAGCGCAGTAGGTCCTTGGCCAGCAAGACACCGACGACCTCATCGCGGTTGTCGTCGATCACGGGGAAGCGCGAATGGCCCGATTCAATGATCGCGGGCAGCATGTCCGTGAGTTCGGCATCGTCCTCGACCACCACCATCTGCGAGCGCGGCACCATGATGTCGCGCGCGCGCATGTCCGCGACCTGGAACACGCCCTCGATCATCTTGTGCGCATCGTGGCCGAGGAGCTCTCGGCGCTGGGCGTCGAGGATCAGCCCGCGGAGTTCATCGAGATCACGCGGTTCACTGCCCAGGGCGCGCGCGACCCGGCGAAACAGCGTACCGCCGTCGCCGCCGACACCGGAATCGGGCGTGCTCGCCATCACTGCTCCTCCAGCGCTGCCGCGCCCGTGGGCCCCTCGGCGTAGGGGTCGCCGAAGCCGAATTCGGCGAGCACGGCGCGCTCGCGCGCCTCCATCGCCGCCGCCGCGCAGGGCTCATCGTGATCGAAGCCGGCGAGATGGAGAACGCCGTGGACCACCATGTGGGCCCAGTGCGCCGCCGGCGACTTGCCCTGCTCGCCCGCTTCGCGCTCCACCACAGGCGCGCAGATGGCGATGTCGCCGAGACAATGCCCACCGAACTCCACCGCGACCTCGGGGGCGACTTCACCAAAGGGGAAGGAGAGCACGTTGGTCGCGTAATCGCGCCCGCGATACAAGCGATTGAGCGCCCGGCCCTCGGCGCGGTCCACGACGCGCAGCGTGACCACGGCGCCGGCCTGATCGACGGCCGCCAGCGCAGCCGCGGCCCAGGCCCGCAGGGTCGCCGGTTCCGGGGGCTCGTCCGCATCCTCGACAGCGAGCTGGATTTCGATCGTCGCGTCGGGCGCGCTCATGCCGAGTCGCCGCCCTCGGGGTCATTGTCACGGCCCTCGGCGCGCGCATAGGCGTCGACGATGGACTGCACCAAGGGATGGCGCACAACGTCAGCGGCGGCGAAGTGGACAAAACGCACGCCGGCGACGTCGCCGAGCACGTCAATGACGTGGCGCAGGCCCGAACGCTGTTTGGTCGGCAGATCGACCTGGGTGATGTCGCCGGTGACCACGGCGGTCGAGCCGAAGCCGATGCGAGTGAGGAACATCTTCATCTGTTCGATGGTGGTGTTCTGCGCTTCGTCCATAATGACGAACGAGTCATTGAGGGTGCGCCCGCGCATGTAGGCCAGGGGTGCGACCTCGATGATCTGGCGTTCGATCAGCTTGTTCGCGCGCTCGATCCCGATCATCTCGTAGAGGGCATCATAGATCGGGCGCAGGTAGGGATCGACCTTCTGCGCGAGATCCCCCGGCAGGAAGCCGAGCCGCTCGCCCGCCTCGACGGCGGGTCGAACCAGGATCAGGCGGCGCACGCGGTCACTCTCCAGGGCCTCGACCGCGCAGGCCACGGCGAGCCAGGTCTTGCCCGTGCCCGCCGGACCGATGCCGAAGGTCAGGTCGTGCTCGCGGATCGCCTGCAGATACTCCACCTGGTTCTGCCCGCGCGGCTCGATCCGCCCGCGCCGGGTGCGGATCGCCTCGCGCCGCACCAGTGCCTCGGCGGATTGGCTCTGGCCCGCACGCTGTCCCGCCTCCCGTAGCGCGAGGTGGACATGCTCGGCGGAAACCCCGGAGTGCTCCGTGGTCTGGTAGAGCGCCTTGAGCACGTCGACGGCGAGGCTGGCCGCCTCATGCGGCGCCACCACGCGGAAGTGGTTGCCCCGGTTGTGGATCGCCACATTCAGGCGGGTCTCGATCTGACGCAGGTTCTCGTCGAACTGACCGCAGAGGTTGGCGAGGCGGTCGTTATTCTCAGGAGTCAGGACGACCTCCAGGCCGGAGTCGTCCTCGTACAGGCTTTCAGGTTGGCTCAATGCCGGTAGGCTCCCCGCCGGCCGCGGGCCGACGCTGATTCTCAGCAGGATTGCAGTGCCATTGTCCAATGGAAATGGGTATCGCGCCACCCCGTTTCAATGACGGCGCGATGACCCGCAATCGGGCGAGGACACCCGACGCATCGACCACCCCGGTAGGAGCGGGTTCGCCCACGAAACCGTGCCCGCGAATGCCTCTGCGGGCACCTGTCCGCGGGGCGAGTCCGCGTCTACGGCGCGGTCGCGGCGGCCGGCCTGCGGGCATCAACGGCCGGGTCGTTGACGGCGCGGAAGCGCCCGCGCAGCGAGTGCGGGCGCGCCTCGGTGATGTCGACGTCGACGAAGCAGCCGATGAGGCGTTCGTGACCGGCGAAGTTGACCACCCGGTTGTTCTCCGTGCGCCCGGCCAGCTCTCCGGTGCCGCGCTTCGCCGGGCCCTCGACCAGGATGCGCTGGGTGGTGCCCACCATCGCCTCGGAGATCGCCCGGGCGTTGGCCTCGATCGTCGCCTGCAGGCGCTCGAGCCGGGCCTTTTTCGTGGCCTGCGGCGTATCGTCGGGCAGGTTGGAGGCCGGCGTGCCGGGGCGCGCGCTGTAGATGAAGGAGAAGGACTGGTCGAAGCCGACCTGCTCGATCAGCTTCATGGTCTGCTCGAAGTCGTGGTCGCTCTCGCCGGGGAAGCCGACGATGAAGTCGGAGGAGATGCTGATGCCGGGCCGCGCCTCGCGCAGGCGGCGGATCTTCGACTTGTATTCCAGGCGGGTGTGGCCGCGCTTCATCGCCGCCAGAATGCGGTCCGAGCCCGACTGCACCGGCAGGTGCAGGAAGCTCGCGAGTTCGGGGACATCGCGGTAGGCGGCGACCAGCTCGTCGGTAAACTCGACCGGGTGGGACGTGGTGAAGCGGATGCGCTCGATGCCGTCGACGGCGGCGACGTAGCGGATGAGCAGGCCCAGGTCGCAGACGGTGCCGTCGTCCATGGGCCCGCGGTAGGCGTTGACGTTCTGGCCCAGCAGCGTCACCTCGCGTACGCCCTGCTCGGCGAGCTCGACGACCTCCATGATGACGTCGTCGAACGGGCGGCTGATCTCCTCGCCCCGGGTGTAGGGCACGACACAGAAGCTGCAATACTTGGAGCAGCCCTCCATGATCGAGACGAACGCGGTCGGGCCCTCGGCGCGCGGCTCGGGCAGACGGTCGAACTTCTCGATCTCGGGGAAGGAGATGTCGACCACGGGGCCACCCTCGGCGCGGGCACGGCCGATCATCTCGGGCAGGCGGTGCAGGGTCTGCGGGCCGAAGACGAGATCGACGAAGGGCGCGCGCTGCGCCAGCGCCTCACCCTCCTGGCTGGCGACGCACCCGCCGACGCCGATGAGGACGTCGGGGTTGTCGTTCTTGAACGCGCGCCAGCGGCCCAGTTCGGAGAACACCTTCTCCTGCGCCTTTTCGCGGATCGAGCAGGTATTCAGCAGCAGCAGGTCGGCATCCTCGGGCTTCCGCACCTGCTCGGCACCGCCACCGTGAGCGGCGAGCACGTCGAACATCTTCGCCGAGTCGTACTCGTTCATCTGGCAGCCCTGGGTCTGGATGAATACCTTCGTCGTCATGTGCGGCTAACCTGGATTCTGGCGTTGATGGGGTCGTTCAATGGTATCAGAGAGGGGTGGCTCGGCGTCGGGATGGCGGGTGTCCTGCTCCGGGGACCGCTCAAGCCTTCCATGGGCGCTTGACCGCGGCCCTCCATGGCCGCAGACGTCCCCTACGCAGGACACCCGCCACCCCGACGCGGATACGGTATCGTAGGTTCGCTCCGGGGACCGCCCAAGCCTTCCATGGGCACTTGACTGTAGCGATCCATAACCGCAGACGTCCCCTACGCAGGATACCCGCGAACGCGACGCGGATGCGGTGTCGTGGGTTGATCCCGGGGGATGATTTACGAGCCGCAAGGCGCAACGCGCAGGAGGCGGCGCAGGCCCTCGTCGAGGGTGGCGCGGGGGCAGCCGAAGTTGAGGCGGACGAAGCCCGGGGCGCCGAATGCGCGGCCGTCGGACAGGCCCACGCCGGCGGCCTCGAAGGCGGCGACCGGGTCGTCGAGGCCGAGGTCGCGGCAGTCGATCCAGGCGAGGTAGGTGGCCTCGCCCGGGTGCATGTGCAGCGCCGGGTGCTCCGCCACCGCGGCGCGCACGCGTTCGCGGTTGCCGCGGAGGTAGTCGATGAGCGCGGCGTGCCAGTCGGCGCAGTCGCGCCAGGCGGCGGTGGCGGCGGTGTACCCGAGGGTGTTGACGCCTGGGACGAAGCCGGCACGCACGGCGCGCAAGCGGCGGCGCAGCCACGGGTCGGGGATGACGGCGAGGGAGCAGCCGAGGCCGGCGATGTTGTAGGTCTTGCTCGGCGCCAGCAGGGTGATACTGCGGCGCGCGATCTCGGGGCCGAGCGTGGCGGTGACGCAGTGCTGCACGTCGGGCTCGAGGACGAGTCCGGCGTGGATCTCGTCGCTGATCAGCACCAGGTCGTGGCGCACGCAGAATTCGGCCAGTCGCTCGAGTTCGTCGCGGCGGTAGACGCGACCGGTGGGGTTCTGGGGCGAGCACAGCATCAAGGCACGGCTGCGCGGTGTCAGTGCCTGTTCCAGTGCCGCGAAGTCGATGGCGCCGCTTCTGTCGTGCAACGCTACGGTCACGAGGCTGCGCCGCGCGCGCGCCGGTGCCTGCAGGAAGGGCGGATAGACGGGCGTCATGGTGACGACCTCGTCGCCCTCCTCGCCAACGGCCGCGGCCGCGAGGTGCAGGCCGGGCACGAGTCCGGGCAGCCAGACGAACCACTCCGGCTCGACCGACCAGCCGAAGTGCTCGGCGAGCATCGCGCAGGTAACGTCGGTCAGCTCGGCCGGCGGATTGGTATACCCGAAAACGCCGTGCTCCACCCGGCGGTGGAGCGCCTCAAGCACGGGCGGCGGCGCGCGGAAATCCATGTCGGCCACCCACATCGGGATGACGTCACGCCCGGCGTAGCAGTCCCACTTGTCGCTCGCCGTGTCCCGGCGATCCACCACTTCGTCGAAGTCCGGCTGCATGCTGCCTCCCGCGTTGACCGGCGACGCAGTGTAGCAGCCGCGCCGCCGGGCCGCCCTCGTGTCGGGCGACCCGGCGGCGGTTCAGCCGATCACGACTTCGGCTCGGCGTGCGGATCGATCGAATCCTCCTCGTCGGACTCGAACAGGCTCTCCAGCTCGTGGGAGAGCTCCTCGTCACTGAGGACGTGATCGCCCTCCTCCTGGTGCAGCGCGTACTCCTTCAGCAGCTCTTCGTCGTCGTGGCGGCGGAAGTGCTCGATCGCCTCATGCGCCTGTTCGCTGTCCCAGCCGCAGGCGGTGAGCAGTTGTTCCGCCATCTCCAGGCTCGAGGCCAGGGTCTCGCGCACGATCACGTGGCAGCCCAGATCCATCAGGCGCCAGGTGTGCTGGCGGTCGCGCGCGCGCACGTACACCGGCACTTCGGGGAAGTGCTTGCGGATGTGCTCGGCGGTGCGCAGCGAGGCATCGCGGTCATCGACGGCGACAACGATCGCACGCGCCTCACCGGCCTTCGCGGCCTTGAGCAGATCCACCCGCGAGGGATCGCCGTAGTAGATCTCGTGGCCGTAGCGGCGGATGAAGTCGACCTGCGCCGGGTTGGCATCGAGCGCGGCGAAGGGGATGTGGGCGCTGTGCAGCACGCGCCCGACGAGCTGACCGAAGCGCCCAAAGCCGCAGATGATCACCTTCTGCGGCTGCTCCTCGGGCTCCTCGTAGGCGCGCTGCTCGTCGTCTGAAGGCGCCAGGCGCGGCTCGAGCACCTTGCGATTGAGCAGGATGGTGAAGGGGGTCGCCGCCATGGTGAGGGTGACCACGGCGACGAGGACGTCGGCGGCGACGCGATCCATGATGCCGAACAGCGCGGCCGTGGAGAAGAGCACGAAGGCGAGCTCGCCACCCTGCGGCATGACCGCCGACAGCGAGCGCGCCGAGTAGTCGGTCATGCCCCACAGGCGCGCTACGGCGTAGAGGATGGCGAGCTTGAGCGCGAGCACGCCGAGGGTCACCCCGAGGATCACGCCCGGCATGTCGGCGAGCAGGCGCAGGTCGGCGGACATGCCCACGGCGATGAAGAAGAGGCCGAGCAGCAGTCCCTTGAAGGGCTCGATGCTGACGTGGATCTCGTGGCGGTACTCGGAGTCGGCGAGCAGGACGCCGGCGAGGAACGCCCCCAGCGCCATCGGCAGGCCGACCTCCTCGACGATCACGGAGATGCCGATGACCACGAGCAGCGCCATCGCGGTAAAGGTCTCCTTCGCCCCCGTGCCGGCGACGAAGCGGAAGATCGGGCGCAACAGGTAGTGACCGCCGACGATGATGACGACGAGGATCACGACGGTCTGTGCGGCGGCCACGGCCACCTCGCCCGGTGTCAGGTCGGCCTCACCGCCGAGCAGCGGGATCGAGGCGAGCAGGGGCAGCAGCGCGATGTACTTGAACAGGAGCATCGCGAAGGCGCCGCGACCGTGTGCAGTGGAGAGCTCGTTGCGCTCGGCGAGCGCCTGCATCGCGAACGCCGTCGACGAGAACGCCAGGCCCAGACCGATGATCAGTGCGGCCTGCCACGACAGCCCGAAGCCCCAGTAGGCGACGGCCCCGATCGGGATGGCCGGGGCGAGCACTCCGACCATGCCGAGGCCGAAGATGCTGTGGCGCATGACCCAGAGCCGGTGCGGCGCGAGTTCGAGGCCGACGAGGAAGAGCAGCAGCACGACGCCGATCTTGGCGAAGTGGAGGATCTCGTCGACATCGTCGACCAGGCCCAGCACCGAGGGGCCAATGATGACGCCAGCGGCGAGGTAGCCGAGCACAGCACCGAAGCCGAGCTTGCGGAACAGCGGCACCGCGATGACGGCGGCCAGCAGAAAGATGGCGGCGAGGTGCATCATTGTCATTGTTGTTTCCCCTTCAGTTCGGCCATCCGGCATGGTCGCAGCGGGGTCCGGCGCACGCGGGGGTCGGTCGAGCGACCGCCCCTTGCGTTCCGGGCCGCAGGGCCCTCATGGAATCACCCCGGTACCTCCCCGTCCGGGCACGCACTCCAGGGCACAGAGGCGATCGTGCCACGACGGGTCCCCGCGAGAAATGGTGGCGGCATCATCGCGGCTGCGCAGGGTTCGCACGCCAGCCGGCCCCAATAGCGGCCCGATCACGGCGCTGGGACGGCCCGAGCCGCGGCTGTGTCCGGCGAAGACTTCGCGAGCAGGTTCGCGGGCAAGCCCGCTCCTGCCGGGCCCGATCGCGGAGTAGGAGACTACGGCCGCGTTGTCGAATCCCGTCGTGGGGCGTTCAGCGACCCTGTAGAGAAGCATGATGACCCTTCCTCGGGCTCAACCGAGAAACCGACAACCCGAATGCCGGGGGATTTTGACGGCGCCGTCCGCTTTCGAGAAGCGGCCTTGGCCGCGTATGTGACTGGCAGGGCGTTCGTGAACAATGGCCTCGACCCGTCCCTACCCGCGCGGCTGCCTCAGCTCAGGAACATCGTCGTCACCTGGCTCGGCGAGATGCAGGTACCGAACGCGCCCGGCGACATGCCGTTCTGGCCGCTGGGGCTGAGCATGCGCGTGGCGGGCAGGCCGCCGAGGAAGGTCGTCACGCTACCCATGAGGTGGCGCGTCGGGCCCATGAACATGCCGGAGATCAGGTTGAAGTTGAGGCCGGCCTCGTCGCCGTTGCTCATCGCGGTCTGTGTGGTCATGTTGTGTGCGGGCATGGCCGTCAGCAGCGTGGTGAACTGGGTGGGGATGCCGGTGGAGCTGACCGAGATGTTCGGATAGGGCAGCGGCGCGGGGGCGCCGGCGGCGACGCCCGGCGTCATGCAGACATCGGGGAAGGCCATGTTGGTGGCGGGTGCGGGGCCTTGCGAGTTGCCGAATACCATGGGTGGGTCCTCCTGTCAGGGGTCGGTTGTTCCCAATGTGCTGGATAGCTCTCGGGGCCGCGTATGGGCCTACAGCGGCGCGTCGGGGTCGAACTCCTCGGCCTCGGCGCGCTCGGCGTCGGTCTCGCGCGCGCGGTGGCGATTGGTGCGGCGCCAGTCGGCGTCGGCGTCCTCAATGCGGTGGAGATTGGCCTCGTAGAGCTCCGTGCCGCTGAGGTCGGTGCGCACAAGGCGGGCGTGGGAGAGATCCGCGTACATCAGGCGCGCACCGGCGAGCGTCGCCTGGGTACAGTCGGCGCGCGTGAGGCGGGCGCGCTCGAGGTTCGCGCCCTGCAGATTGCAGTCGCGCAGATCGGTGTTCATCAGCAGCGCCTCGTACAGCGTCGCGCGTGCGAGCGCGCTGCCGCGCAGCCCGGAGCCGATCAGGTTGGCGTGGCGCATGTTGCAGCCCTCACAGTCGAGCCCCGCCGCGGTCGTCTCGATAAGCCCGATCTGGCTGATGTCGAGGCCGCGGAACGAGGCGCCGTCGAGGCGGCTCTTGTGGAACTGCGGCAGCGTGACCTGCAGCCGGCTGAAATCGTAGCCGGCGAAATCGGCTTCGAGAAACATCGGGCCGCGCAGCTCGGCGCCCGCCAGGTCGATGCCCTCCGTCGCCGGCTGGATGAAGTTGGGGCGCTCGAGCACGGCGCCGGCGAAACGCGTGCCGCGGAAGCCGCACTCGACGAAGTTGACATGCGGGGCCACCTCGGCGGTGGAGATCACCGCTTCGTGGAGGCGACACTGGACAAAACTGGTGTGACTCAACGCCGCCGGGGCCAGTGCAGCGCCGCTGAGGTCGGTCTTGAGGAAGCGGGCGTAGCCGAGGCCGGCGCGATCCAGCGAGGCACCGGCGAGCGTGCCGCCGGAGACGGTCGCCAGGTGCAGCTCGGCGCCGTCGAGGCGGGCGTCGCGCAGATCGCAGTCTAGGAACTGCGCCTCCTTGCAGTAGGCGCCGCGCAGATCGGCGCCGCGGAAGGAGACGCTGCTGAACATGCCGCCGCCCAACCGGGCACCGCTGTAGTCGCCACCACTGCAGTCGGCCTCGTGGACGACCGGCTGTTCACCCTCGCCGCGCACGGCGGCCTCGAGCGCATCCCGATCCATGTTATGGCCTCCAGTCCCGCAGGATGGTGTTGTTCAGGTTGGCACCGGTGAAGTCGGTATCGCCGAGCGTGGCATCGATGAAGCTCACCGAGTAGAGGTTGGCGCCGCGCAGGCTGGTACGGAGCAGGCGCGCCTTCATCAGCGAGCCCTCGGCCAGATTCGCCCGGATCGCGCTCGCGCCGCCGAGCTCGGCCTTGCGGAACTGCGCGCCGGCCGCCCGTGCCCGGTCGAGGCGCGCACCACTGAGGTCCGCTTCGCTGAGTTCGGTGCCCTGCAGCACGGCACGGGTGAAGTCGGCGCCGGCGAGATCGGCGTGTTGCAGATTGGCGCCGCTCAGTGTGGCCTCGCGGAACGAGGCGTCGTTGAGCACGGGCTCGTCGATGAAGCGCACGTTGTCCATGCGCGCGCCGTCGAAGGACGTGCGCGGCGCGGGCGTGCTCACCACCGTGGTGCGCGTGAGATCGGCGCCCGCGAAGTCGGCCGCGGTGAGGTCGCACTGCATGAAGTTGGCCGCATGGAGGTTGCTGCCGGCGAAGCCGCAGCCGCCGAGGTCGCGCTCGAAGAAGTTCATCTCGGCGAGTTCGCAGCCGGTGAAGCGCACGGCCTCGAACCCGGTGTCGAGGAACAGGTCCTGGCGCTCGGCGAAGCGGCACTGGTCGAACCGGGTGCGGGCGATGCGCGCA
>SLKC01000130.1 GCA_007134775.1 Ectothiorhodospiraceae bacterium
AATGCCCCGTTCTGTAATTGCTACAGCACCTCAAGCCACCATCTGAAGTGAACCGCATAGTGGCCCAGGCTAGTTGCCCGCGCCGCAACCACTCTGCGGCTGAATCTCTTGCAGAGACCATTTCTACAGGATGCAGATAGTCTCTAAGGGTTGCACAAGCAGTGTGTTATAGCCGTAGTCACCTAGGTTAGGACATCCAGAAACCTTAGAAACCTTAGAAACCTTAGAAACCTTAGAAACCTTAGAAACCTTAGAAACCTTAGAAACCTTAGAAACGTTCGAACGTTCAAACGTTCAAACGTTCTTAGGGAAAGTGTCTTAACCGGACTGGCTACAGCTATACCTTGCTGCCTCGGAATGCCTAACGCGATCACCCTCGCTGATAGGGCGAGACTCAAGCTTAGTCATACTCCCACCTCCCTATCAACCCACTCAATGAACTCAGACGGCTGCACCTGGTAGCGATCGCACAGCACTTTGGCCAAGACTGGGTAAAGACCATGTCGAAACCCTTTTTCCCCTACGTAAAAACATGGTATCTTAAGCTCGTTTGGGTGTGTTTTTTTATACTTGTGCATATCTGTTATTTGTTGTAGCAAGCTTATGTCATCAACAATATTTCTTCAAAAACATGATTACTCTGTAGAGGTGACTGAGTGGGGGCGCCGCACCTTCATTACAGTCAGGGCTTACAATCCGTCAGAAGCTCTCAAGATAACGAAGCATAGGGCACGTAGAGATTTAGGATGGGAAGGGGTAACGAATGTTTATCGAGCTATTCCGTCATGCCCCACGCACCTATATCAATAGCTTTTTTCGTGTTGCATTTTCCCTATTTATCATTTTTCCTATTTATCTCATACCAAATAAGTTTTGCCCGATGGTCGTCTGGGCACTGTGAGCAGAGCTGGCCGCTGGTGTATTGACGTTGATGCCGATTCTGGCGACGATTGGAGCGGGTCAGCCCGTGACCTACGCCCCGCTATCCCCAGCGAAGTGGGCCCAGGGTGGTGCAACTCAGCCTGCTACTGTGAGTCCAACGGAAATTCACCTAAGCCCCTGGCCAACGCCGGGGGTATTTTTGTGCCTACCGCCGTCGATACTGGGCCCAGTAGATCGCCTGCTTCAGTCGATGGGCAGCTACCCACGGCCAGGCCAGCACCGCCAAAGCTGCCTGCCACCATACCCGCCGCTTTTACCCATAGCCTATCTACCTTTTGCCCCCAGAAGATCGTTGCTGGGCCTATGGTGCCCCGGTCAGTGGAGTGCGATCGCTGGGGCAGAGTGCGATCAGTCAAATGGCTTAGTTGCACTCCACAAAAGCTATGTAAGGCCCCATACTGCCATGACAGGCCAAGGCTTGATAGCCTGACCGAATGAAGAACACAACTACACCATTTCCCCTGGCCAAGGCTGGGGGTTTTGTTTTGGGCACTACTCGTAAAATAACCCCCGATGCGCAGGGCACCAGGGGCTGATTTGTTATAAGGGTTCGGTTTTATGGGGAAATGAGAGGCAGTATGTCTGCTCTTGGCTCTAGATTGCCCTGACCCGGCTGGTTCAGGGCAATCAAAGCTGGCATGTTTACAGGATGCTGGTCGAGCGCGTCAAACCCGTTAACGTTCGTCGAAATGTAGCCAGGTTTCTTTACTTTCTTCCCCAAGTCGTGTTGTTTGCCGGGGAGCAGCCCATAACCAATGCTTCAAGTTCACCGCCATCGATATCGCGCCTGGACAGAGCACATCAGCAATCAGCAGGCTATTCCCCAGAGTCCATAGCACCACCCACGCGACCAGGCGATGGTGCCCAAACAAAACCCCCACAGGTACTGCTGGCCGTGGGGGTTTTGTTCTCAGACTGCATCTACGATTCAGGACTCCTGCCCGCTATCTGCCCAGGGTGCCCTTGTCGGTGGGGGCGGTAGCAGGGGTAAGCTGTTTGGCGTAAATGGAATTTCACATCTGCCCCTGGCGATCGCTGGGGGCTTTGTTTTGCTCTGCCCTTGGTCGGAAGCAAGGGGATGGGCATAGATGGCCCCAAAGTAGCGAAGCTGCGGTTTGGGGCCATTTAGTTCTCTTGTATTGCCTGGCTAGTTGCGCGCGCAGGCAACTACTCCAATTTTTCAGCATCCTCTCAAAGCCTTGCTAGGACTGCATTGAAGGTGGCTAAGATCCTCAAAAGTGCAGGCGATGAGACTCACGAGTTTACGGCCTCTAAGGAACCTGGCTAATGGCCAATTCAATTCCAGATTTAGGCCAGTGTTCTCAGTCGCCATGAGACTCATTCTGAGACTCTAAAGCAGCCTATACTGCTAATTGTCTTTGGCATCGCTTTTTCCAAGTCTTCTGTTATAGCTGTAGCCAGTCCGGTTAAGACACTTTCCCTAAGGACGTTTGAACGTTCGAACGTTCTTAGGTTTCTGGATGTCCTAACCCATGTGACTACGGCTATAACAACGTTCGCGATCCTCGGTGAGTGGCTGCCATGGGTCACCGTCAGGTTCCCATTGAAGCGATTCAAGAACTTCGGCAACTGCTCTAGCCATTGCCGACCCGAGGGAGAACTGCCATACCCTTGAATGACGAAAACGATATGACACGATTTCTTCGATTTCTTAAGGTATTTTTGGCGGTTCTCCTGACTCTGGGGCTGCTGTTTGCAGCCCTCCCGGCGCTGCTGCTGCTGAACGATGTTCCGCCATTTCGTATCGGCGACGCTCTGCTGTTTATAGTGGAATGGCGCAACGATCCCCAAGGCTCGGGCATTACCTTTGGCATTCTGCCGCTGGGTGTTTTGTCGTTCCTCATCGCGCTGATTGACCAGGGGCTGATTAACCGCGATCGCCGCTAACGCTCTGGATTGACCTAAGTGTAGCGGCTCGCAAACGGGATCGCTCATGCTCGCAAACGGTGCGATTTGGGGTTCAAGACTTTTTACGTTACCGAGTGACTGATCTGGGAGCCACGGTGTTTTGGCCACCCTGATTCAGGGTTAGGCTCTCCACTGCGCCGCTTTCCGTGAGGTTAAAAACAATGCGCAGTTCAGGGGCCAGGGCAAAGAACTCAGTGTCGGAGGCGGGGTAGAGCGCGATCGCAGGCTGACCCGTGCCCTGGGCATACAGTTGCCCATCCTTAACGGTGATGGTGATCTGAAACTCCGGGGCTAATTGGTAGGTACCCATGTAGCGCTCTAGCAACGCCGCATCCACCGTCACTGCATCGAGCGCCTGGGGCAGATCGTAGAATTCTCCTAGCAAAATGGCCGCCAGCCCCGCCGAAATTTGCTCAGGGTTAATCGATTCCACATTGCTGAGCACCACGATGGTAGTGTCCTGTGCTGGCAAGTACAGCAGGCTGCTGACAAAGCCGCTGATGCCGGCGCCGTGGCCAATCAGCCGATTCTCTGACTGGTTGTTAATGACTAACCCATAGCCGTAGTAAAGATCGGGGGCTGCCGCCATGTCCACAGAAACTTGGGGCGAGGTCATGGCGGAGATCGCGGCTTCACTTAAAACAGCGTGATCGCTAGGGAGATTCCCAAACAACGCCTGGTTCCACCGCGCCAGGTCGCCCACGGTGGAATATAGCCCGCCCGCCCCCTGGGCCGTGGTGGGGTGGGTGGAGGGCACGCTCTGGTAGTCCTGGGCGTTGCCCCGGTAGCCTTGGGCCAGGCTATGTACAGGGGAGGGCTGATCATAGCCGGTGTTCTCCATCCCCAGGGGGGTAAGCAAATTGTCCTGCACATAGTCGCCGTAGGACTGGCTCGACAGGGTTTCAATCACCTGGCTCAGCAACACATAGCCTGAGTTGCTGTAGCGGAACTGGCTGCCCGGCTCAAACTCCAAGGGCAAATCCTGAAAACGGGCGATTAGCTCGTCGAGGGTTGCGGGCTGCTGCATCCACTCCAAATAGTCGGGATCGCTGGTGAAGTTGGGCAGCCCGGCGGTGTGGGTGAGCAGGTGATGCAGGGTAATGGTGTCATTGGGGTAATCGGGCAAGTAGGTGGCAACGGGGGCCTGCACATTCAGCAAACCCCGGTCTTGCAGTTGCAGAATGGCGGCGGCGGTGAACTGTTTGGTTACCGAGCCAATGGGAAAGCGGGTGTCGAGGCTGTGGGGAATCTGCTGCTCTAGATCCGCCAGGCCATAGGCCTGACCCAGCACGGTTTCGCCGTCGCGCACCACCAGCACGGTGCCCATGAACTGCCGGTGGTCGGCGTGGGCCTGCACAAAGGCATCCATTTCAGCGGCGAGGGCGGTGGTAAAGGCAGCAGAAAGCGCTGTGGATGGGGTCATGGCGGTGGGTTGGAGCAGAGGGGGCGGGGCGGCG
>SLKC01000160.1 GCA_007134775.1 Ectothiorhodospiraceae bacterium
GCCGCGAGCCGCCACAGCCACCTCCTGCCGACGTGCGCGATCCGACGGTGTAGGATAGGCGCTCCGCCAGACACCAGGGAGCATAGCGATGAAGCTCGAGACCCTTGCCATACACGCGGGCTACAGCCCCGAGCCCACCACGAACGCCGTCGCGGTGCCGATCTATCAGACCACCTCGTACTCCTTCGACGACACCCAGCACGGCGCGGATCTGTTCGACCTGAAGGTCGAGGGCAACATCTACACCCGCATCATGAACCCGACCAATGCCGTGCTCGAGCAGCGCATCGCGGCGATGGAAGGCGGCATCGGCGCACTCGCCGTCTCCTCGGGCATGGCGGCCATCACCTATGCCCTGCAGTGCATTACGCGCGTCGGCGACAATGTCGTCACCACGAGCCAGCTCTACGGCGGCACCTACAACCTGTTCGCCCACACCATGCCGACGATGGGGATCGAGGTGCGCTTCGCCGCCCACGACGACTTCGACCGCATGGAGTCGCTGATCGACGACAAGACCAAGGCCGTATTCTGCGAATCGGTCGGCAACCCCTCGGGCAACGTCATCGATGTCGAGCGCCTCGCCACCATGGCCCACGCCCACGGTGTCCCGCTGATCGTCGACAACACCGTGCCCACACCCTATCTATGGCGGCCGATCGAAGACGGTGCCGACATCGTGGTCCACTCGCTGACGAAGTATCTCGGGGGCCACGGCACCACGGTGGGTGGCGCCATTGTCGATTCGGGCAACTTCCCCTGGGCCGAGCACGGCGACCGCTTCCCGATGATGGTGGAGCCCGACCCCTCCTATCACGGTGTGGTCTACACCGAGGCGCTCGGTGCGGCCGCCTACATCGGGCGCTGCCGCGTGGTGCCGCTGCGCAACACGGGCTCGGCGCTGTCGCCATTCAACGCCTTCCAGATCCTGCAGGGGATTGAAACACTGGCACTGCGCATGGACCGCCATTGCGCCAACGCCCAGCAGATCGCCGAGTACCTCGAGCGCCACTCCCAGGTGCGCTGGGTCAAGTTCGCCGGCCTGCCCGACAGCCCCGACCACCGCCTGGCGCAGAAGTACATGGATGGGCGTGCGGCGTCGATCCTGAGCTTCGGCATCGAGGGCGGTGCAGAAGCCGGCGCGAAGTTCATCGATGCGCTACAACTGGTCACGCGGCTGGTCAACATCGGCGACGCCAAGTCGCTCGCCTGCCACCCGGCGACGACCACCCATCGCCAGCTCAACGAGGCCGAGCTCGCGAGCGCCGGCGTGACGCAGGACATGGTGCGGCTGTCGATCGGCATCGAACATGTCGACGACATCCTCGCCGACATCGAACAGGCGCTCGCCGCCGCACGCTAGGGCGTCGCAGCCGCCCTGGCCTCGTGGCATGGCGGCGCCACGGCCCGCACCGGCTGCGCCGTGCGCTGGCCGAGGCGCCCGCCGCCCCGCGGCGGGGGCGGCGCCCCATGCGCGCAGCTACTCGCGAGCCGGCACGCCTGAGACCACCAGCGCCTCGCGAGGCGTTGGAACGCGACCCTGTGCAGCGCCGAACAAGGGGCTTGCGCGGCTACGCTCCACGCATAATGATGGTCGTCCCCAGAAGGCCATGACACGGAGTGCGCCCATGGACGAAGAGAAACTCAACAAGTCGGTACGCGCCTTCCTGAAGAAGGTCGGCGTGACCTCCCAACGCGAGATCGAGAAAGCCGTGCGCGAGCGCGTCGAGAGCGGCCAGCTTGCCGACGCCGAGCGCATCGATGCCAGCGTCGTCCTGCGCGTGCCGGATCTCGATCTCGAGCTCGAGATCCGTGACGAGCTCGAACTGAAGTAACGGGGGGATGCCGACATAGATGATGACGCCACATTCCGTCGCGAGCACCGCCGGGCGCTGATCGAGGACCGCTCCAGCGGTGCGAGCCAGCTCGCCCGCCAGGCCCTCGATAGTCTGACGGAATTCGCGATGACCTGTCGGGGCGATGTCTGTAGCGAGGTCCGCGCTCAGCTCGTCGCGTTCGCCGAGGAGCTGCAGCACTCGCGCCCGAACATGGCGCCGGTCTACAACCTGATCCAACGCTGGGTGGACGAGGTCGAGGCACTGCCCGGCGACGATCTTCCGGCGCTGCGCCGTGAGGCCGCCGAAGCCGCCGAGGCGCTGTGTGACGCCTCGATGCGAGCGGTCGATCAAGCCGCGGCCAACGCGCTACCGCTAATCGGCGATGACGCCGTCATCATCTCGCTCAGCTTCAGCTCCACCGTGATGGCCACCCTTCGCCAGGTGCGCAGCGAGCGGGTCGAGGTCATTCTCGGAGAATCGCGCCCCGGGATGGAGGGCCGTGAACAGGCACGCGCGATCGCCAACATGGGGTTCCGGGTCACTTTCATCACCGATGCCCAACTCGGGCTGTTCTCCGGGCGCGCGACCATCGCGCTGGTGGGGGCCGACGCCGTGCTCGCCGATGGCTCGGTGGTGAACAAGGCGGGAACCTACCTGCTCGCGCTGGCGGCCCGTGATCGCGGCATTCCCTTCTGCTCTTGCTTTGAGAGCTTCAAGTACGCGCCCTTCCACGCGCGCAGCTTCGAACTGGAGGAGCTGCCGGTGGCCGACATCGAGCCCCCCAAGCACCCCCAGATCGAGGCGAAAAACGTGCTCTTCGACATTACCCCGGCGCGGCTGGTCGACCACTGGATCACCGAGGCGGGCATCCGGAGCGACCCGCACTGAGCCAACGGGGATCCGCCGGTGTGCAGCAACGGACTGCTACACTGGTGCGCATCAATCCAGCCACTCGGACCTGACACGGAGGACAACATGCTCGACGCGATACCGGTACCGGCGCTGGGTGATAACTACATCTGGCTGCTACAGGCGAGCGACAGCTCGGCCACGATCCTGGTCGATCCCGGCGATGCGCGACCGGCCCTCGATGCCATCGCGGACCATGGTCTGGAGCTGCGCGCGATCCTGATCACGCACCACCATGGCGATCACGTCGGTGGCCTCAATGAGGTTCTCGCGCAGTGGTCGGTCCCCGTCTATGGACCGGCGACCGAGCAGGTGGCCGGCGTCACCCACCCCGTCGGCGGCGGCGACCGCTTCATGATCGAAGCGCTGGGCACCGAGTTCGTCGTCATCGATACGCCCGGCCACACGGCGGGGCACATCGCCTTCCACGGCGGTGGCTGGCTGCTGTGCGGCGACACCCTGTTTGCCGGCGGCTGCGGCCGGGTCTTCGAAGGCACCTACGAGCAGATGCACGATTCGCTGCAGCGTCTGGCGGCGCTGCCCGATGCCACACGCGGCTGCTGCGGCCATGAGTACACGCTGGCCAATCTCGCCTTCGCCCGCGCTGTCGAGCCGGACAACGAGGAGCTGGCCGACCGCGAGCGCCGTGCGCAGGAGCTACGCGACGCCGGCGAGCCGACCGTCCCGTTCACGCTCGCCGAGGAGCGCACAACGAACCCGTTCCTGCGCTGCCATGTACCGGCCGTGCATGCCGCCGCGGAAGCACGGGCCGGGCGCACGCTGTCCGATCCAGCCGAGGTCTTTGCGGTCATCCGCGCCTGGAAGGATCGCTTCTAAGCGCGCGGCAGCTCGTTGTGCGGGCTGTGCTCGCGGCGCCGGTCCGTAGAACTCCGGACGGACACGGGCCGGCAGAGCTGTTGCAATCCTCTCCGGCATGACAAGGGTCGGTTGACCGAGGAGGAGCAGTGGCCACAACACTGAACGCCGAACGCGCCGAACGGATACCCGCTGCAACGGGGGCACATCACCTCGAGCAGGCACTGGGCGCGATCATCGATCGCCATTACGACGCGGCGAAGCATGCCATCGACTACGGCGCACTGGGCGTCTCCCGGGAGATGAAGACGCTGGTGGCAGCGGTCGATCGCCTCGCGGGTGTCGATCCGGCCGACCTCGACGACGACAAGGCCCGACTGGCGTTCTGGCTCAATGCCTGGAACGCGCTGATGCTCCACGGCCTGCACCACCTCGGCCAGAGGGAGAACATCCGCGCCATCGATGGGCTTTTCTCCGGGCCAGCGTACCGCATCGGCGACTACACCTACACGCTCGACGATATCGAGCATGGGGTGTTGCGGGTCAACGCACGTCCTCCCTACAGCCTGAGCCCCGTGTTCGGTCGCCGCGATCCGCGCCAGGGGCTGACCCTGCAGGCGGTGGACCCACTGATCCACTTCGGCTTCTACACCGCATCACGCTCGTCCCCACCACTGCAGGCCTTCGGCCCCGACACGGTCCGTGAACGGCTGCGCGCGGCGGCGACGGCGCTGCTCGACCGCGTCGTCGAGATCCAGGGCGACCGTATCTGGCTCCCGCGTGTGTGTTATTGGTATGCAGATGACTTCGGTGGCGAGAGCATGGTGCTGCGCTTCGTGCTGCGCCACCTCCCCGACGATGCGCGTCGACAACAGCTCCAGCGACTGACCCGGCAACCCACGCTGGAATATACGGAGTACGACTGGACACTCAACGATCGCTTCAACGTACTCGCCGCCGGCTGAAGGCCGGCGGCCGGCGCGCCCCCGCGACCGGCAAGGCTCAGGCAGGCTCTTCGGCGCCGCCCGAGTCCTCGCCCCCCATCGACGCGAGCTTGCGCGTTAGATCGGAGCCGATCACGGACATCAGGGCACTGCGCATCGAGGGGTTGCGACGTAGCAGTGCGCGCAGATCCTGCTGATTCCAGGCCAGGCAGCGCGTTGGTTGCACCGCCGTGACCGTCGCTGACGCTGGCTTGTCGACGAGGAAGCTCATCTCTCCGAGCAGCCCACCATCGCGGACGTGTCGCACGCCCTTGCCCTCGCCACGCGCGATGCGCACCTCGCCGTTGCTGATCAGATAGAGCCGGTCGACGGCGGCACCCCGCGCTATCAGCTCATCGCCTGCGGCGAAGTCGCACCACTCGCCGGCGCGTAGGAGTTTCATGAACTCCAGCGCGGTGAACTCGCGGAACAGCGTCTCGTGCAGCTCCCGCTCCTCCTCGGTGAAGCGGATCGCCCGGCGCTCGTTGAGCAGCACGACGATCCAGACCGCGTTCACCGCCAGCAGCAGGAGCTGCCAGGCGAAGGGTGTCCAGGCGACCGCCTCGAGCGCGACGGCAAAGTAAAGCGCCATCGTCGCGCAGGCGACCACGATCAGGGCGCGCAGCACGAGGATGTCGCGAACCACGTAGGCGATCAGGGTTAGCAGATAGCCCGCGTGGGCCAGCAGTTCGAGCGAGCCTAGGCCGGACATCATGGCGTTCTCCCGGCAGTGTTTGGGCGGTAGGCGGCGCGTGCCGCGCTGGGCGCGGCGACCTGATCGCGCAGGTAGGTCGGCAGTGCAGCGGCCGCCTCCACGGCCTCGCCGCGCTCCCAGGCCCGCTGCGCGGCGGGCAGCATGTCCGCCGCCGCCGGCAGGGCGTGGCCGTGATTGCACCCCAGCCGCGGGCCAACGCGGGCGGCCAGGGCCTCGCCGTAGACGGCCCAGCCGGTGCCGACACCGGCCCATTGCCCCGCCTCCGGCACGGGTACCGCATCGGGTGCGGCCACGCACTCGGCCTCGGCGGCCACGGCCACGCCCTCTTCGATGCGGTACATGCCCCAGTAGACCTCGCCCATGCGGGCGTCGATCGCGGGTAGCCAGGCGGTCTCGCCGTGGCGCGACCAGGCCCCCTGGGCGAGCGCGGCCAGTGTGGAGACGCGGATCACGGGCCGGTCGAGTCCCAGGGCAATGCCCTGGACGACGCCGGTCGCCATGCGCACACCGGTAAAGGCCCCGGGCCCGCGCCCGAGTACGAGCACATCGATCGCCCGGCGGTCGATCCCGGCTTCGGCGAGGACTGCGTCGAGCATGGCGAAGATGCGCTCACCATGCTCGCGCGGTGCCTCGATCCAGCGCGCGTACACGGTGCCGGCGCACGCGAGGGCGACCGAGCAGGCCTCGGTCGCGGTATCGATGGCGAGCTGGTTCATCGTGCCTCCAGGGCGTCGGCCTCTTCGGCGAAGAAGGATTCGACATCGGCGAGCGCGTCGGTGCGCGGCATCGGCGGCAGGCTATCGAGGAAGATCCGACCGTAACCGCGCGTGCGCAGGCGCGGGTCGCAGAGCATGAGCACGCCGCGGTCGGCGACGCCGCGGATCAGCCGCCCTGCCCCCTGCTTGAGCGTGATCGCCGCCTGCGGGATCTGGTAGTCGCGAAAGGCGTTGCCGCCGTTCTCTTCCAGCGCCTCCAGCCGGGCCCGGACGACGGGATCGGTGGGGCTGGCAAAGGGCAGCTTGTCGATGATTACGCAGGAGAGCGCCGAGCCGGCCACATCCACCCCCTCCCAGAAGCTGGCGGTGCCGAGGAGCACGGCATTGCCGGCCTGGCGGAAGCGCTCGATGAGTTCGTGCTTGGGGGCCTCGCCCTGCACCAGCACGGGATAGGGCAGTGTATCGCGCAGCGCATCCGCGGCGGTGTGCAGCGCGCGGTAGCTGGTGAACAACAGGAAGGCGCGCCCGCCCGAGGCCGCCAGCACTGGGCGGGCGCGCTCGATCACGGCCTCCGTGTGGGCCCCGCCGCGCGGGTCAGGCAGTCCTTGCGGCAGGTAGAGCAGTGCGTTGCGCGCGTAGTCGAAGGGGCTGTCCACGCGGATCTCGCCGGCGTCAGCCAGGCCGAGACGTGCACGGAAGTGATCGAAGCGCCCGCCGACCGACAACGTCGCGGAGGTAAACACCCAGGCCGCCGGCCAGCGCTGCATCAGCCGCGAGAAGGTACTCGCGACCTCTAACGGTGTCTGCGCCAGGGCGAAGCCGCTGCGGTAGGTCTCGAACCACTGCACGTGCGCGACGGCGTCGGGATCGGGTTCGCGATAGGCGCCCAGCGCGCGCACGAGCTCGCTGGCGCGGCGCTGGCAGGATTCGAGGCCGCGGCCGCGCTCGGCCTGCGGTGCGAGTTCGCCCTCGAGGGCCTCGAGGGCGTCGTGAAGGCCGGCGACCGCGTGGTCGACGTCCGGATCATCGGCGACCGCGGACCAGGCCTCGCGGCGGGCCTCCTGGCCGAGCGCCAGGCGCAGCTCGCGCGCGGCCACCTCGATCGCCTCCGCGGCCGCGCGCAGCCAGGCGGCGTCGGGTGCCTCACGCAGTTGCTCCGCGGTGACATCGCGCGCCAGCTCCTGGATCTGGCGCGAGGAGATGCGCTGGCCAAAGAAGGCCGAGGCCGTCTCGGGCAACTGGTGCGCCTCGTCGATGATGAAGGCGTCCGCGCTCGGCAGCACCTCGCCGAAGCCGCTCTCCTTGAGCGCGAGATCGGCGAATAGCAGGTGGTGGTTGACCACCACGACTTCGGCCTCCTGCGCCTGCTTGCGTGCGCGCACGACGAAGCAATCGCGGAACAGGGGACACTCCTGCCCGAGACAGTTGTCGGCGGTCGAGGTAACCCAGGGCCACAGCGGGGAGTCCTCGGGCACGGCGGTGATCTCGGCGACATCGCCGGTGGTGCTGGTCTGCGCGGCCGCGCGTACGCGCTCGAGCTGGGCCGCGATGTCGCGCCGGCGGGTGATGCCGGCCCCGTCCGCCAACCCCATGCGGTGCAGGCAGAGGTAGTTGCCACGGCCTTTGAGCAGCGCGACCCGCACGCGTGCACCGAGCGCTCGACGTACCCGCGGCAGGTCGCTGTGGTAGAGCTGATCCTGGAGATGACGCGTACCCGTGGAAATGATGGTGCGTCCGCCACGCGCGAGGGCGGGCACGAGATAGGCGAAGGTCTTGCCGACACCCGTGCCCGCCTCGCCGATCAGGGTGGTCTGGTCGCGCAACGCGGCGTCTACGGCCTCGGCCAGCGCCTGCTGCTCCGCGCGCGGCGCGAAGCCCTCGATGGTCGCGGCGATGGGGCCGTCCTGGTCCAGTAGTCGGCCCGCGTCGGTCATGCGTTCAGGAGCCTTCCCGCAGACGGTCCGCCTCCAGGCGCGCCTCGCGCGCGCCCTCGTC
Organism: Ectothiorhodospiraceae bacterium; assembly: GCA_007134775.1. Classification (GTDB taxonomy): domain Bacteria; phylum Pseudomonadota; class Gammaproteobacteria; order XJ16; family Halofilaceae; genus Halofilum. Next base: position 7,973 of record SLKC01000160.1, read on the forward strand.
ATCGCCGCGGTAGTCGCGCGCGGCCTCGATGATCAGCCAGTTGCGGTAGCGCAGCAGCCGATGCTCCTCGGCCAGCGCGTTCGACCGTGCGGCGAAATTCTCCGCGACACCGTGCTCGCCCTGTTCGAGCTGCAGCTCCGCCAGTCGACTCCACAGTACCGGGTCCTCCGGAGCCACCTGCAGCGCCCGCTCCAGTGCGGAGATGGCAGAGCGAAACTCCTCGTTGCGCCGCGCCTCCTCTGACTGCTCCCAGAGCATCGCCACGGCCTCGTTGTCGACCGTGTGGCGGATGGCGCCGTCGGCGTCGAACGGTTCCTCCACAGCGGGCTCTTCCGGCGCGGGCTCGGGCTCGGGATCGATCATCGCGGCACACCCCGCCAGTGCCGGCAGCAACACGGCGAGCAGCAACGTGCGCAGTTTCAATCGCGCCTTGGCGGGGATCATCATCAGGGCCTCGTCGGCATTCGCTGTTCGCGCGTCCGGCAGTTGCCATCGTAGGGCGGTTCCGAGCCAGCAAGGAAAGGCAGCCGACGTGCATCGCTGCAGTGCTCCGGCAAGCGCCGTCCGCGCTGCGGGTCAACCCGAAACCATTCGATCGCCGCCGCCCCCGCACGCGACAGTGGAGCGGCCGGCAGAGGCTGCATCATATCGGCCCAGACATGGAGCGCGCCAGCGCTGCCCGACAGTCCGGCCGGTAGCGCATCGTCACGGCCGATCCACGCCGTCGCGACATGACGCCCATCGTAGCCGGCGAACCAGGAATCGCGCAGATCGTTGGTCGTGCCGGTCTTGCCGGCGATGCCACGATCGGCGAAGGGCCCGGCAAGCGCCTGCGCCGTGCCACTGCGCACTGTCTCGCGCAACGCCTCGTTGACCAGGAACACGGCTCCCGACGGCGCCGCCGGGCGAACGCGCAAGGTATGCCGGGTCAGCGGCTGCCCCCTCGTGTCGTGGACCTCGGCAATGCTCGACAGCGGTGCATCGAAGCCGCCTGCGGCGAGGGTCTGGTACATCGCCGTCATCTCCAGCGGCGTACGCCCAAAGGCGCCCAAAAGATCGGCGGGATGGAGCCCATGGCTGGGACGACCACCGAGGTCGTCGAGCGCCGCCTCGACGGTCTCCAGGCCCAGTGTCATGCCCAGGCGCGCAGAAGCGGCATTGCGCGACTGCGCGAGGGCGTCGATCAAGGGCAGCTCGCCGAGGAAGTGGCCGTCGAAATTGCGCGGTTGCCAGCTCTCGCCACCCCCGAGGTCGAGTGTGAACGGGCGGTCATCGAGCTGTGTCGCGAGGGTGTAGCGCTCCGGCTGCGCAAGCGCGGCGAGATAGACGGCCGGTTTGGCCAGCGAACCGACCTGGCGACGCGCGTCGAGCGCCCGGTTGAAGCCGGCGGAACGCACGGAGCGCCCGCCGACGACGGCCGTCACGGCACCGGTGTGCGCATCGGCGATCACGGCGGCCGCCTGCAGATCGCCGTCGGGGTCGAGTTCGGCGAGGCGTCCTTCGATGGCCTCCTCCGCGGCGGCCTGGGCGCGTGGATCGAGGTGGGTATAGACGCGAAGCCCGTCGCCGCGCAGATCGCTCTCGTCGTAGTGCAACCCGAGCTGGCGGCGGACCAGATCGGCGTAGGCGGGATAGCCGCGCAGCCGCACGCGCTCGCGCGGAACGACATCCAGGGGGCGTTCGCTCGCCGCCCGCGCGGCGGCCGCGTCGATGGCGCCGGTCTCGGCCAGGGATTGCAGCACGACGTCGCGGCGCTGGCGTGCACGCTCGGGATAGGCGCGCGCATCATAATAGCTGGGGCCGCGGATGAGTCCCACGAGCAGTGCGATCTCGTGCAGTTCGAGTTCGTCCAGGGGGCGATTAAACCAATAACGCGCCCCCAGGCCAAAGCCGTTGATCGAGCGTGGTCCGTCCTGGCCCAGATAGACCTCGTTGAGATAGGCCTCCAGGATTTCCGCCTTGTCGAAACGCCACTCCAGCGACAGCGCCATCAGCGCCTCGTCGAACTTGCGGCGCAGTGTCTGTTCCCCCGTGAGAAAGAAGTTCTTCGCCAGTTGCTGGGTGAGCGTACTGCCGCCCTGAACGGTGGCGCCGGCGCGGATGTTGGCAATCGCAGCGCGCAGGATCGCGGTGGGCCGGATGCCGTGGTGGTCGTGGAACGTCCGGTCTTCGATCGCCAGCAGGGCATCGATGAGGCGCCCGGGCGCATCCTCGAGGGCGATCAGTTCGCGATCCTCGGCGCGCCCCGGGAAGATGCTGGCGATGCGCTCGGGCTCGATACGCGCCAGGGTCGCCGCGCCGTCGCCATCGCGCACCTCGGCGACGCGCTCCCCGGCGAAGCGCACCTCGATGCGGCGTGCGGGGTCACCCCCGTCCGCGGCCTCGAAAGCCCGCGTGCGGATGCGGAAGGTGTCACCACTGCGCGCGAACTGCCCGACCGCCGTCGGCACTTCGACGGGCCGATAGCCCACGGCGGCGAGGTGATCGGCGAGCACGCCCGGGGACAGATCGCGCCCGCGGTAGAGATCCAGCGGCTGGCTGTAGACGCGCGCCGGCAGCCGCCACTGGGTCTGGTCGAAATCGGAACGGACCCGATGGTCCAGGATGAGGAAGGCAGCGCCGACATAGGCGCAGAGCGCACCCGCTGCCAGCAATCCGAGCGCACGACGCCATCGGCGCCCGCCACTACCGCGGCGGGCGCCCGTTCGACGCTTGCGGGGAGATGCTCGTCGGGCCACAGCGACCGGATCGTGCCACAAATCACTGATCGCGACGAGCGCAGCCCACCCGAACGCTCCACCGGTCGACAGGGCAGCGGATCGTCGGGTGGTCGCGACGGATGCTGCAGATCAACCGATCTCGATGCGCCGGGTGTTGCGCCGCGCCTCCTCGGTCTTCGGCAGACGGATCTTGAGGACACCGTCGGCGAAACGGGCACTGATGTCATCGGCCTGGACATTATCCGGCACGCGGAACTGACGCCGGAAATAGCCGTGGCTGCGCTCACTGAGATAGTAGCCCCGGCGCTCGTCCTCGCGCTCGTCCGTACGCTCGCCCGCGATGCTCAGGATCCCGTCACTATAGTCCACGGTGACGTCCTCGCGCTTGAGACCGGGCAGATCGATCTCGATCTCATAGTCCTCAGTGGTCTCACTGAAATCGGTCTGTCCGAAGTTGGACTGCCAGAGACCGCTGGACTCGAGCAGTGCAAACGGATCGCGCACCGCCCAAGGGTCGCCACCGACGAGTTCGCCGGTGCGCGCCTCGTGGTCGCCGCCGCGCTTCATGAACCGATCGAATAGGTGATTGATCTCACGCCGCAATGACGCAACCGGCCCGGCGCCGCGGACAGGGACCTCTCCGCGCCGCTCGGGCGCCCGTTCTACGGATTGGTCATCTTTCATTGGATACGCCTCCCTGGGTGCTGCAGTCAACGACTCCCTTTCCCTCTGATATGGGAAAATGCAAGCGTTTTCAAGGCACGAAGCGCCCGACGCATTCCATGCTTTTATCTCCGGACTCAAGCACACAATATCCTCTTAACTTGACTTTCTGAAGATGATCGCTATAATTCTTACCCAATCTCATGACGATCCAATGCCGTCATCGACAGCACAATCGAACCAGACAGCATCGCCTGCACGCCCGGCCGGTCACGGCTTGTTTCCAGTCTGCCCGTCCCGCTTCGCACGCCCGGCGTGCCCACCCCGAATCGCCGATCATTCCAATGGAGGTATTCTGCGGCCATGAAGGTCGAATCCGCTGTACTGCAACACACAGACGCCCCCCGGCTCACCGTCGCGACGGGGAGTGATTCGCAAACCAGCGAGGGAAGCTCCGCCCGCCGCGGGCGCAAGCCACGCCGCGAGATCGGCTATCGCTTCCGCCACCCGGATGTCGACGATGGCCAGGCCATCTGGGAGCTGGTCAAGGAGACGGGCGTCCTCGACATCAACTCGGCCTATAGCTACATCATGCTGGGCGAGTACTTCTCCGAGACCTGCCTGATCGCCGAGCACAAGGGCCGCATGGTCGGCTTCGTCTCCGGCTTCATCCCGCAGCAGCAGCCCGACACGCTGTTCATCTGGCAGGTCGCGGTCGCCGGCAGCGAACGCGGCCGGGGTCTCGCCAAGACGCTGGTGATGAAGGTCCTGGAACAGCCCGCCTGCGCCGATCTCCACTATCTCGAATGCACCGTGACCCCCTCGAACAAGCCCTCGAAGCGGCTGTTCGGCAGCATCGCCCGCGAGCTCGGCACCGAACTCCGCATCAAGGAGGGTTTCGAGGGCGAACTCTTCCCCGAGGACGACCACGAAGGCGAGCGCCTCTTCCGTATCGGCCCCTTCAACACCTGACCGGCCATTTCGCGGTGACCGGCCGCCGGCGGGATGTGCGCATCCCGCCCGGGCGGTTTGTGCCCGCCGATCCACAACCATCCGTGCAGTAACGATTCAGCCAGACCCAAAACCATGGGGATCCATAACCATGCATGAAGCAAGCGACAACACCAGCCTCGAGACCATCGAAAACCACGAATCCAGCGTGCGCAGCTACAGCCGCGCTTTTCCCGCGGTCTTCACCCGCGCACGCGGTCACGTCATCGAGGACGAACACGGCCACGAGTACATCGACTTCTTCGCCGGCGCCGGGGCGCTCAACTACGGCCACAACGACCCGCAGATGAAGGCCTGCCTGCTCGAGTACATCGAGGGCGACGGCATCACCCATAGCCTGGACATGGCCACGCAGGCGCGCTCGCGCTTCCTGCAGCGCTTTCGCGAGGTCATCCTCGAACCGCGCGGGCTCGACTACCGCGTGATGTTCCCCGGGCCGACGGGGACAAACGCCGTCGAGGCGGCGCTGAAGATCGCGCGCAAGGTCACGGGGCGGCCCACCGTGATGTCGTTCACCAACGCCTTCCACGGCATGACCCTCGGATCGCTGGCGGTCTCGGGCAATGCGGCGAAGCGCGCCGGCGCGGGCACGAGCCTCGACGATTCGGTGTTCATCCCATTCAATCACGTCTTCGGCGAAGACGGTGACTCGCTCGACTTTCTGGAGACAATGATCACCAGCGCCGGCAGCGGCGTCGACCATCCGGCTGCCGTGATCGTCGAGACCGTCCAGGGCGAGGGCGGGATCAATACCGCCGACATCGAGTGGCTGCAGCGCCTGGAGAAGATCTGCCGGGACCAGGACATCCTGCTCATCGTCGATGATGTGCAGGCGGGCTGCGGTCGTACCGGGCCCTTCTTCAGCTTCGAGGCCGCCGGCATTGCGCCCGACATCGTCTGCCTGTCGAAGTCGATCAGCGGCTACGGCCTGCCGCTGGCGCTGACCCTCATTCGGCCCGAGCATGACTGTCTCAGCCCAGGCGAGCATAATGGCACCTTCCGCGGCCACAACCCCGCTCTGCTCACTGCGACCGCCGCGCTCGACTACTGGGAGACGGACGAGCTGCAGCGCGATACCGAGCGCAAGGGCGTGATCGTTGGCCAGGCCCTCGCCGACCTCGCCGCCAGCCACCCGGTGCTCGGCGCCGAAGTGCGCGGCCGTGGCCTGATGCAGGGGCTCGCTGTGGAGCCGGACGGTCTCTCCGAGGCCATCTGTGCGCGGGCCTTCGAGCAGGGCCTGATCGTCGAGACCTCAGGACCCCGCGACGAGGTCGTGAAGCTCCTGCCCCCACTGACGATCGACGAGGCGGGCCTGCGCCGCGGCCTGGATCGCTTGCACAAAGCGGTCGCAGCGGCCGTCGCCGAATACCGACCGACCGAGAATGCAGCGTGAGCTGCCGTCGCAACCGAGGAGAGCAACAACAATGATCGTCAAGCATCTCAACGACATCATCGGCACGGACGCCGATGTCCGCGGCCCGACCTTTGCCAGCCGCCGACTCCTGCTGGCACGCGATGGACTCGGCTACTCGCTGCACGACACCCTGCTTCATGCCGGTGAAGAGACCTACATCTGGTACGCCAACCACCTGGAATCGGTCTACTGCATCGAGGGCACCGGCGAGATCGAGGACCTGGACAACGGTGTAACCCACCCGATCAGCCCCGGCACGCTCTATGTGCTCGACGGCCACGAGAAGCACTATTTGCGCGCCTTTTCCGACCTGCGCTGCGTGTGCGTGTTCACGCCTGCGTTGACCGGTGAGGAAGTCCACGATGAGCAGGGGACGTATCCACCACCGACGGGCTGAATGCAGCCTCCTGGCGGTCTGTAATGCAGACGCTGCCCTGTTAAGGTGAGCGCTTGGCCCGTTCGCGGAGGCCGCCATGCGGATCCTCGTCCTGCAGCACCACGACGCCGAGCATCCCGGCATCTTCCGTGACTTCCTCGCGGAGGACGGGATCGACTGGGAGGTCGCCCTGCTCCACCAGGGCGACCCGCTACCCGACCCGGTCGACTACGATGCCGTTTGGGCGATGGGCGGTCCGATGGATGTCTGGGAACAGACGCGCTTCCCCTGGCTGGCGCCGGAGAAGCGCTTTATCCATGCGGCGGTCTACGAGCACCGACTGCCGTTCCTCGGCTGCTGCCTCGGCCACCAACTGCTGGCCGAGGCGGCGGGCGGGGAGTGCCGACCGCTCGCCGCGCCGGAGATCGGGATGCTCGAGGTCGAGCTGACCGAGGACGGCACGCGCGATCCGCTACTCGCGGGACTGGCCTCACCGCTGCGGGTATTGCAGTGGCACGGCACCGAAGTCACCCGTATACCACCCAACGCGACCGTACTCGCCCACTCCGCCGCCTCGCCCGTGCAGGCGTTCCGCATCGCCGGCCATGCGGCCTGGGGGCTGCAGTTCCACGCCGAGGTAACCGCGGACATGATCGACGAATGGGGCGAGATTGCCGAGTATGCGGCCGCCCTGCGCCGCGCCCACGGCAGCGAGGCGCTGCCGGCGCTGCGCGCTGACCTCGTGCGCGAACTCCCGGTGCTCCAGCGCGAGGCCCGCTCGATCTATGACCGTTTCATGGAGGCCGTAGCCGACACCAGCTGAGGCCACGACCGCCACCGCAGAGGGCCTGATCGTCCCTGCCGTTGGGCATCCCGACGCCCGTGCGGCCGCCATGGGCCAGCGCGCAACCACCTACCCAGGCGGACTGCCCCGATCGCCCCAGGCGCATTCAGCCAAGGCTGATGAGCACGATCGCGAGCAACGCGAGGACGAGCCCCGCGATCTGTGGGCCGGTGAAGCGCTCGGCGATCAGTGCGCGCGCGAGCAGCACGGTCACCGCGGGCGACATGGCACTGATCACCGCAGCAATACTGACCAAACCGAGCCAGGCGGAATAGATAAAGGCGAGGGTCCCGAGCACACCGACGACACTGACCGCCGCGACGGCAGGCAGATCGACCCACGCCACCCGGGGAAACTGGCGCAGGCCGACCAATGCCAGGCCGATCACCGCGAGGGACCCGATCTGGAGTGTGAGAACGGGCCAGGCACCGCTGCTGAATTCGGCGCGGCTGAGGGTAAGGAACATCGCAGCAAACATCACGCCCGCGCCCAGCCCCTCCCACAAGCCGGCGGCGGTGCGACGGGTGCCCTTCTGCGCCTCGGGCGAACCACTGCTGACCAGCCAGATCGAGACGATGCCGACAAGCAGGCCGGTGAGCACGATCGGTCCCGGTTGCTCCCCCAGCGCAAGACCGACCACGACCGGGATGCCGGCCGCTCCAACCGAGCTCACCGGCGAGACCACGCCGAAGCGCCCGACCCGGAAGCCGCGCAGCAGCAGCAGGATGCCGAACGTGGCCGCCACGCCGGCCACTGCACCCCAGATCAGGTCCACCGCGGTCACCCGCTCAACGGGTAGCAACGGCAACAAACCCAGGGTCACGACCAAGCCCACGGGCGTACCGATGGCGAGCAGATCGAGGATGCGCAGGCGTCGGCTGAGGACGCCGGAGAGATAGTCCGAGATCCCGAAGGCCAGCGCGGAGGCGAGCGCCAGCGCAACCGTCAGACTCATATTCGCTCCAGCAGGGATGAGAACCGGCCCGGTCCTCGGGCGAGAGGGGCGTTAGCGCGCTACTCCCACTCGATCGTCGCCGGCGGCTTGCCCGAGACGTCGTAGACCACCCGCGAGATGCCCTCGACCTCGTTGATGATGCGCCGCGATACGTGGTCGAGAAACTCCCAGGGCAGGCGCGCCCAGTGCGCCGTCATGAAGTCGACGGTCGCGACCGCACGCAGGGCGATGACGTACTCGTAGGCACGGCCGTCGCCGACCACGCCGACCGACTTCACCGGCAGGAACACGGCGAAGGCCTGCGACACCTGCTCGTAATGCCCCTGCTGGACCAGCTCCTCAATGAAGATGGCATCGGCGCGGCGCAGCAGGTCGGCGTAGGTCTTGCGCACTTCTCCGAGGATGCGCACACCGAGGCCCGGGCCGGGAAACGGGTGGCGGTAGACCATGTCGGCGGGCAAGCCGAGTTCAAGGCCGATGCGGCGGACCTCGTCCTTGAACAGTTCGCGCAGCGGCTCGACCAGCTCCAGCTTCATGTCCGCGGGCAGGCCACCGACATTGTGGTGCGACTTGATGACGTGCGCGCCCCCCTGGCTACCGCCGGCGGACTCGATGACATCGGGATAGATCGTGCCCTGTGCCAGATAACGCGCCTCGTGGAACTTCGCTGCTTCCTCGTCGAAGATGGCGATGAACTCGTTGCCGATGATGCGCCGCTTCTCTTCGGGGTCATCGACCCCGGCGAGGCGCGAGAGGAAGCGGTCCTCGGCGTCGATGCGGAAGACGCGGATGCCGAAGTGGCGGGCGAACGTGGCCATGACGCGGTCGGCCTCGCCGAGGCGCAACAGACCGTTGTCAACGAACACGCAGGCGAGTTGATCGCCGATAGCGCGGTGGAGCAGCGCGGCGACCACGGCCGAGTCCACACCGCCGGAAAGCCCCAGAATGACCTCGCCCGTGCCCACCTGGGTGCGGACACGCTCAACCAGGTTGTCGACGATGTTGCCCGGCGTCCACAGCGCATCACAGCCGGCGATCTCACGGAGGAAGCGCTCGAGGATGCGCCCGCCCTGGCGGGTATGGGTGACCTCGGGGTGGAACTGCAGACCATAATAGCCGCGCGCATCGTCCGCCATGCCGGCGAGCGGGGCGTTGTCGCTCTCGGCGATCACGCGAAAGCCCTCGGGCAGACGCGCGACGCGATCACCGTGGCTCATCCAGACGTCAAGCGAGGCCGTGCCATCGGGCTCGGCGTGGTCCTCGATCGCCTCGAGCAGGCGCGAATGGCCGTGCATGCGCACCCGGGCGTAGCCGAACTCGCGCTCGTGGCCCGCCTCCACGCCACCGCCCAGCGCGGCCGCCATCGCCTGCATGCCGTAGCAGATGCCGAGCACGGGCACACCGAGTTCGAAGACCGCTGGCGGTACGCTGGGTGCGGTCGCGACCGTCGTCGATTCAGGCCCGCCGGAGAGGATCACCGCATGCGGGGCAAACGCGCGGATGTCGGCGTCGGGCCAGTTCCACGGATGGACCTCGCTGTAGACGCCGATCTCGCGGACCCGGCGGGCGATAAGCTGGGTGTACTGGGAACCGAAATCGAGGATCAGTACCCGCTGGTCGTGGATATCCATCAACGGTGTCCCGGATAGCTCGGTGCTGGCGCAACGCCCTGCAGGGGCGCCGCGGGCGCGTCAGTCGACGCGGTAGTTCGGCGCTTCCTTGGTGATCGCGACGTCGTGGGCGTGGCTCTCGCGCACGCCAGCGGCTGTCACGCGTACGAAACGCGCCTTCTCGCGCAGGCTCGCCAGATCGCCCGCGCCGGTGTAGCCCATGCTCGAGCGCAGCCCGCCGGCGAGCTGGTGGACGATGGCGCCGAGCGCGCCCTTGTAGGGCACACGGCCCTCGATCCCCTCGGGGACCAGCTTGTCCGCCTGGTCCTCGTCGTCCTGGAAGTAGCGGTCGCTCGAGCCCTGCTGCATCGCGCTGATCGAGCCCATGCCGCGATAGGACTTGTAGGAGCGCCCCTGAAACAGCTCCACCTCGCCCGGCGCCTCCTCGGTGCCGGCGAACATGCTGCCGATCATGACCGACCAGGCGCCCGCGGACAGCGCCTTTGCCAGATCGCCCGAGTAGCGGATACCGCCATCGGCGATCAGCGGGATGCCGGTGCCGTCGATGCCGGCGGCGACATTGGTGATCGCGGTGACCTGCGGGACGCCGACGCCGGCGACCACGCGCGTGGTGCAGATCGAGCCGGGGCCGATACCGACCTTGACGCCGTCGACGCCCGCCGCGGCGAGATCGCGGGCGGCCGCGCCAGTGGCGATGTTGCCGCCGATCACCTGGATGTCGGGGAAGTGGCGCTTGATCCAGGAGACCATGTCGAGCACGCCCTGGGAGTGGCCGTGCGCGGTATCGACGACCACGACATCGACGCCGGCATCGACCAGGGCCTCGACGCGCTCGGCCGTGCCTGCGGAGGTCCCCACGGCCGCGCCCACGATCAGGTGCTCGGCGCTGTCCTTCGCCGCGTTCGGGTTGTCGGTCGACTTCTGGATGTCCTTGACCGTGATCATGCCGCGCATCTTGAACGAGTCGTCGACGACCAGGACCTTCTCGATGCGGTGCTCGTGCAGCAGCTCGATCGCGCGCTCGCGCGGGGCGTTCTCGGGCACCGTGACCAGCCGCTCCTTCGGCGTCATGATGCGACTGACGGGCTCGTCGTAGCGGTTCTCGAAACGCAAGTCACGCCGTGTGACGATGCCGACGAGATCGTCGCCATTGGCGACCACGGGCAGACCGGAGAAGCCGAGCCGATGGGTAAGCTCGAGCGCCTCGCGGATGGTGGTGTCGGGCGAAACGGTCATCGGGTCCTGAACGACGCCCGACTCGAACTTTTTCACCATGCGGACTTCAGCCGCCTGGCGCTCTGCAGTCATGTTCTTGTGGATGATGCCGATGCCGCCCTCCTGCGCCAGGGCGATCGCCAGACGCCCTTCGGTGACCGTATCCATGGCGGCCGAGACAATCGGCAGATTCAGTGCGAGATCGCGCGTGAGCTGGGTGCGCAGATCGACATCGCGCGGCAGGACATTCGAATGTGCGGGCAGCAGCAGTACGTCGTCGAAAGTAAGTGCTTCCTCGAGAATCCGCATCAGCGAGACCGGGTCGAATGTAGAGGGTAATCGTCCTATTATAGAGAGCTACTCCCGACCGGTAAATCTCGGTTTGGGGGCATCATCGGCCTTGGCCACCTTTCCTGCGTGGAGCCCTTCCCATGAGCACGCCGCAAGTCCCGGCAGACGACATCCACGTCTTCTCCGTGAGCGAGCTCAACCGCACGGTGCGCGACCTGCTTGAGATGGGCCTGGGTGCGATCTGGATCGAGGGGGAGCTGTCGAACATCGCCCGGCCCGCCTCCGGCCACTTCTACTTCTCGCTGAAGGATCGCGATGCGCAGGTGCGCTGTGCGATGTTCCGCAACCGCAACCGGCTGCTCGATTTCACGCCCGAGGCCGGCGAACAGGTCCGGGCGCGGGCGCGGGTGAGCGTCTACGAGGCGCGCGGCGACTACCAGCTCATCGTCGAACATCTCGAGCCCGCGGGGACCGGTGATCTCGCCCGCGCGTTCGAAGCGCTCAAGCGCCGCCTCGCCGCCGAGGGGCTGTTCGACGCCGCGCACAAGCGCGCCCTGCCCGACTTCCCCCGCTGCATTGGCGTAATCACCTCCGCCAGCGGCGCCGCCCTGCGTGACGTGCTCCACGTCCACCGCCGGCGCTTCCCCGCCATCCCGGTGGTCGTTTACCCGACGGCGGTACAGGGCGCGGCCGCCGTGCCGGGCATTGTCGACATGCTCGCCCGCGCCGGACGGCGCAGCGAGTGCGATGTCCTGCTCCTCGTCCGCGGCGGCGGCTCGCTGGAGGATCTCCAGGCCTTCAACGAAGAGGCGGTCGCGCGGGCAATCGTGGCCTGCCCGATCCCCGTCGTCAGCGGCATCGGCCACGAGATCGATGTGACCATTGCCGATCTCGCCGCCGACCAGCGGGCCCCAACCCCTTCCGCGGCTGCGGAGTTGGTAACGCCGGACGGCGAGGCCCTCGCGCGGCAAACATCGCGCCTGCGCGAGCGCCTGCTCAGAAGCATCGAGCGCCGCCTCACCACGGCTCGCGAGCGCTTGCGCGGCGTCACGCGCCGCCTCGATCGTCAGCACCCGAGCCGGCGGCTGGAGCAGCGGGGCCAGCGCTGCGACGAGCTGACCGAGCGCCTGGGTCGGGCGGGCCATCTCGCCATCGAGCGCCGCCGCAACCGACTCACGCGCGCCGAGGAGCGCCTGCACGCCCTGTCCCCGCAGCGCCGCCTCGCCCGGCTCGGCGACCGCCACGCACGGGCATGTGAACGCCTGACCGCCGCCATGGCGCAGCGCCTGCGCACCGCTGAGAGCCGGCTGCAGGCAGCGGTGCGCGCCCTGCACGCCGTCAGCCCGCTGGCGACCCTGGGCCGCGGTTATGCGCTGGTGCGCCGCCCGGACGGGCGACCCGTGACGACGGCGACGGCCGTCAAAATCGACGAGCCGCTCGACGTCCTGCTGGCACGCGGGCGTCTCGACGTGCGCGTCGAGGCCCGCCATGATGACAGCGACGAGGAGGGAGAGACCTCTTGACTCCAACCATTCGCCATTGCGATCTCGCCGCTCCCGGCCTCGACTGGCAGCGCATCCCGCACCTGGGGATGATCCTGCTCTCGTCGGACCGCGCCACGGAAATGGAGTTGCAGCACATGCTTCCCGCCGATGTGGCCGCGGTGCACTACAGTCGGGTCGCAATGGGTGCGAGCTGCGACGTGGCCTCACTGCGCGCGCTGGAGACGGGCCTGAGCCGGGCGGCGTCCGAACTACTGCCGGACACGCCGCTCGACGCAATCGGCTTCTCGTGCACCTCCGGCGCGATCGCGATCGGGACGGCGCGCGTCGCCGAGTGCATCAATGAGAGCCACCCCGGTGTGCCCGTGACCGCGCCGCTGACCGCCGCGACCGCCGCCCTCGCCGAAGTCGGAGTCAGCCGCGTCGCGGTGCTCACCCCCTACGTCGACGAGGTCAACACGCTGATCCACGCGGCGCTGACCGACGCGGGCCTGACCATCCCGGACTTCGCCAGCTTCCACCTGAACACCGATGCCGAGATGTCGGCCGTGTCACCCGCGAGCCTGCGCGCGGCCGCACTGACGTTGAATACCCCGGCGACGGAGGCACTGTTCATCTCCTGCACCGCCATACATACCAGTGGGGTCATCGCCACACTCGAGGCCGCCACGGGCAAGCCCGTGATCACCAGTCACCAGGCGATGCTGTGGCACGCCCTCGCGCTCGCCGGCATCGATACACCGCTGCCGGGGCTGGGGCGATTGCTCACCCGCCCACAACGCTCGGCAGGGGTCAGCCGATGAGCCGACGCGTGCTCACTCCGGAAAGGCCGTTGGAATATCGCGGTCGCAGAGTTCTTCGACGCTCAGCGGCCCCGGCATATTGACCTCGGAGATCCCGAACTCGGAGACGAGTTCGAGGTGTTCCTCGCTGCCGATGAAATCGTCCAGCACCCCGTCCACGGCATCGCGCAGGGCCTCGTCGTCCGGATGGAAGGCGAACGCGCCGTAGACCATGCCATAAACGGGCGTGATAAAGGGCTCGGCACTCTGCACCTGGTCGCCCCCGCGCCGCGCCAGCCCCTGGATCGCGATGCGCGTGCCCGCCGCCGCGTCGATGCGCCCGGCGACCAGGGCCGAGAGCATCTCGTCGTCATTGGGGAATTCTTCGATGCGCGTCGCCGGGATCTCCTCGATGCGCGCGTATTCGCGCTGAACGCTCGCGTCGATGACCCCGAGGGTGGCCCCCTCGGTCTCCCGCAGTGCGTCGTAGCTGTTAAGCCGCAGCGGGTTGCCGGCACGCACGAGAAAGGCCTGGCCGGTCCGGTAGGTCGGTTGGGAGAAGATCACTTCATCGCAGTGCCGCGGCGTGATCCGCAGGCCACTAGCGACCATGTCCCAGCGGCCCTCCCTCAGCCCCAGCACGAGCGAGGGCCGCTCGGTCATCCGCGCATTGACGCGCTCGACGCCGAGCTCCTCGAACACGGCCTGCGCCACACGAATCCCCTCGCCCGTGCTCCGGCCATCACGGCTCAGGAATCCAAAGGGGTATTCATGCACATAGGCGGCAGCGACCTCGCCGCGATCGCGCAACTCGTCGAGGCGCGGCTCGGCGGCTGCCGGGCCCGACAGTACGAGAACCAAGCCCAGCAGCGCGACAACACGCACCGGAGCGCCCCTCAAGGCATCCGAATATTCCATGGCGACTCCCCCGCACGGCTCCACGACCCAGGCCCCGGCCCGCCGTGCCTCTGTCCAGGGACCCGCCGTGTCTGGCGTCTGCCCTGCTAACATACTGGGCGTGGACCGCCGGCACAAGCCGCAGCCCTTACCGAGATGACGCCGACGAGCACGACCTACATCGGGCGTTTCGCGCCCTCGCCTACGGGTGCGCTGCACGCCGGCTCGCTGATCGCCGCGCTTGCCAGCTATGTCGACGCGCGTGCGCAGGGCGGGCAGTGGCGACTGCGTATCGACGATCTCGACGCCCCGCGCGTCGTTCCCGGCGCGCGCGGCGAGATCCTGCGCACGCTGGAGGCACACGGCCTGTACTGGGATGGCCCCGTGGTCGAACAGTCTGCGCGCAAGCAGCGGTACGCCGAAGCACTCGCCAAGCTCGACAAAGCCGGCGATCTCTACGCCTGTACCTGCAGCCGCCGCGAAATCGCGCGCGTGGCGGCAACCGGACCGCTGGGGCGCGTCTATCCCGGCACATGCCGCAAACGATCCGCAGCGCCTGGCGGCGACGCGGCGCTGCGCCTGGCGCTGCCCTCACAAGCCCTGCAACTGAGCGATGACACCTGCGGGCCCATCGCGCTGCGCGCCGATATCGATGTCGGCGATGTCGTCGTACGCCGACGCGACGGCCTCCCCGCCTACCATGTCGCCACGACGGTCGATGACGCCGATCTGGGCATCACCCACGTCGTGCGCGGCGCCGATCTGCTCCCCGCCGCCGTGGTCCAGACCGTGGTGCAACGGCGCCTGGGATTGCCCGCGAGCGCCTGGCGCCACCTGCCGCTGGCACGTACGCCGGACGGCGACAAGCTCAGCAAGCAGACCGGCGCCCAGCCCCTGGACGCCACGCGGCCGATCCCGGCTCTGCTGGCGGCCTGGTCGCGTCTCGGTCAGATGCCACCGCCGGAGACACCAACGAGCGCCGCAGACTTCCTTGAGTGGGCCATCGCTCACTGGCGCACCGAGTGTATACCCGCGGAATCCGCACCGGCCGCGGTGCCCCAATCGGCACTGCACACCCCTGCGCTGCCCGCGAGTACGAGACCGTGATATCTTCCGGCTGCCAACACGCTGGTCGCGTGAGCAGCGGTTTCTAATTCGCCCGGTTTCCAATACGGCGGTCACCTGCGCATGCCCCCAACCCAACCCCCTCCCTCGTCCCAAAGTACAGGCCAGGCACAGGACATCGAGCGCATCGCGAGCGCATCGATGTGGTGCAACCTCGATCGCGCTGTCATCGCCAGTATGGTCGAGACGGGCGAGATCATCGAACTCGTGCCGCAGGATTACCTCTTTCGCGCCGGTGATCCCTACCGCCGCCGCGTCTATGTCCACCTCAAAGGCGAGCTGGAACAGACCTCCGGCGGCGGTGATGTGCGCCACGCCGAGCCCGGTGATCTGATCGGGCTCGCCAGCTATCTCGATGGGGATAACTACCGCTCCACGGCACAGGCGCTATCGTCGTGCCGGGTGCTCGCCATGCCATCGGCGACGGTACAGCAACTAGAACGCGAGTCCGCCGCCTTCTTCGAAGCGGTGAACCGAGCGCTGGCGGCGCGGATGCGCAAGACGCGGGTAATGCGCCAGGCGGTACGCGGCACCCTCTCCCGCCCCGTCCACGAAATCATGCGCATCGGGCTGAGCACCTGCACCCGGGATACGACGCTGCGCGAGGCCTGCCGGATGCTGGCGGAGCGGCAGGTCTCGGGTATTGGCGTGGTCGACGACAACAACGCGCTGCTCGGTCTGGTCACGCCGATGGCGATCGCACGTGCCGTGGCGCTCGAGAATATCGGCCCGGATGAGCCAGTCGGCGATTCGATGGAGCCGGCGCCGAAGGCGACGCTGGAAACCCCGCTGTGGGAGATCGAGCAGCTACAACAGCGCCGGGGCGCGCGCGAGATCGTCATCGTCAACGACGCCGACACGCCCGTGGGCACGGTCTCCGAGACCGAGTTGAGCCGGGCGCTGGCAACCCCGCCGCAGACGCTGGACAGCGAGATCCGCATGGCAGCGGACCTCGCGACGCTCGCGCGCCTGCGCCAGCATGTGCCCGCGGCGGCCCGTCGCGTGCACGAGAGCCACCGCAGTGTCGGCATGGCGATCCGCTCGCTCACCGAGCTCCATCTTGCCCTGCAGCATCGCTGCACCGAACTCATCGTGGAGCGCATGGAGGCGGAAGGGCACGGCCCTCCGCCTGCGCGCTTCGCTCTGATCATCATGGGCTCCGGGGGGCGCGGCGAGATGATGCTGCGCCCCGATCAGGACAACGGCCTGATCCTCGAAGACGACATCGACGAAGCCGGGCAGGAGTGGTTCCGCATCATGGCGGAGTACCTGAATCCCGCCCTCGACGAGATTGGTTACCGGCTCTGCCCCGGCGACGTGATGGCGCGCAATCCCGAATACCGCCGCACGCTCTCCGGCTGGCAGGAACGCATCCGTGCGCTGATCGCGGACCCAAGCCGGGCCGATGCCCGCTGGTCATCGATCGTGTTCGACTTCGCCACGCTCTACGGCGACGACCGGCTGACCGCGGATCTGCGCCGCAAGCTCAATGAAGAGCTCGCTGAGGGCCGCGGGCGCATGCTGTTTCGCATGATGGCGAGCGATGATGCCGAGAGCCGCCATCCGCTCGGCCTGTTCAACCGCCTGATCACCACGCGCCACGAGGGCCGCAACGTCATCGACATCAAGCGCACGGGGTTGCGTATCCTCGTCGATGGTCTGCGCATATTCGCCCTGCGTGAGGGCATTAGCCGCAGCAAGACCCTGGAGCGCATCGCCTCGCTGCGCCGCCTCGGCGTCTTCGATCGCGAGTTCAGTGAGACCCTGCGGATTGCCTTCGAGGAGCTGCAGGACCTGCTGTTCAGCCATCAGCTCGCCCAGGTCGACCGCGGCGAAACGCCCGACACCCTCCTCGATGTCGATCGGCTGTCGAGCCGCGATCTCGAGCGCCTGCGGGTCGCCCTGCGCGCGGCGCGGCGGATGCGTGAGCGCCTCCAGGCGACCTTCGGCTTCATCCTGCGCTGATCGCATGCACTTCCATCAGCTACGCAAGGAACTGGCCGAGATCACCGAGATCCTGCGCACGCGCTGTGCTCTGGGGCTAAAGCGCCGCGGCCTGTTGTCCGCTTATCCCGCGATACCGCGCCATTCGCGGGTCGACTACGAGCGCCTGCTGCGAACCCCGATCCGTCAGGCCCGCTTCGTCGTCCTGGACACGGAGACCACCGGTTTCGAGCCCTACGGCGGCGACGAGCTCGTGCAGGTCGCCTTCGTCGAGTACCTGGGCTTGGTGCCGACCGGGCGCGAACTCTCCAGCCTGCTGCATCCGCGCATCCCCATTCCCCAACGCAGCACCGAGATCCATGGCATCACGGACAGCATGGTGGCGGATGCGCCGCGGGCCGGCGAGCTGATCGACACGATCATCGAATTCACCGATGACGCGGTCCTGGTCGGCCACCACATCGCCTTCGATCTGCGCTTTCTCAACCGCATCACCCGCCGCCACCGCCTCGGGGAACTGCCCAACCCCCGCATCGACACCGCGATGCTCCATCTCGCAACCGGGGGCGGGCGCGAGCACATCGGACTCGATCACGTCGCCGCCACCCACGCCATCGCGATCGAGGGGCGCCACGACGCCCGCGGCGATGCCCGCACCTGCGGGCACATCTTCGCCCACCTCGCCGGTCGCCTGGACGATGGTCGGCTCACCGTGGGCGAACTCATCGAGCGCGTCCATCCCATCGTCGGCCTCTCGCCCCACCACCCGGCGGAAGCCCAAATGCAGGGCAATCACCGAACGGGTTGACCCGATCTGGTGCAACTGCGTTACGTTCGGTAACAAAGCGTGGTAGCTTTGTTGCATGGAGACGCCGGGCACCGAACCGAAATCGGGGGGAGGACTGGATCGGGTCATACTGCTGCTCCTGTTCGCCCTGTTCCTGTTCGCCTCGCCCTTTATGAGCTGGTGGGCCAATGCCGAACTCGCCTGGTATTGGCCGTTCCTGCTATGGGGCCTGCTAATCGCGCTCGTGGCGATCGAGCGCTCGGTGCGGCCGGGCAGCGATGACGCTTGAACTCTGGCAGCTCTTCGGTGTCGCGGTCGCCTATCTGGCGATCCTCTTTCTCCTGGCCTGGCTCGCCGAACGTGGCTACCTACCCGAGGCGATCGCCCGCCACCCGCTGACCTGTACGCTGTCACTCGGCGTCTATGCGACCTCGTGGACCTTCTACGGCAGCGTCGGTTTCGCCCACGACTCCGGTTTCAATTTCCTGACCATCTACATCGGCGTCACCATCGCGTTCCTGCTCGCGCCGATCCTCCTCGACCCGATCCTGCGCCTGGTCCGCGAGTACCAGCTCACCTCGGTCGCAGACCTGTTCGCGTTCCGCTATCCGGGGCGTCTGACCGGCTTGGTCGTTACACTGTTCATGCTGATCGGAATCCTGCCCTACCTCTCACTGCAGATCCACGCGCTGACCCAGTCGGTCGAGGTGCTCACGCGCGAGCCCGCCCACGATCTGCTCGCGCTCGTGTTCTGCGCCATGCTGATCGTCTTCGCGATCCTCTTCGGGGCCCGCCACATCAGTCCGCGGGAGAAACACAGCGGGCTTGTGGTGGCGATCGCCTTCGAATCGGCGGTCAAGCTGATCGCGCTGCTTGCGGTCGGGGCATTCGCCATATTCGGCGTGTTCGGTGGTTTCGGCGCCATGGACGAATGGGCGCAGCGCAACCCGGAGGCGCTGGGCAACCTGTTCGAGCCCATTAGCCAAGGCCCGTGGCTGGCACTGACGCTGCTGGCCTTCGCGGCCGGCTTCCTGCTGCCGCGCCAGTTCCACATGGCCTTCACGGAGAACCTCGACCCGCAGGGGCTGCGTACGGCGGGCTGGCTCTTCCCCGCCTTCCTGCTCGCACTGAATCTACCGATCGTACCCATACTGTGGGCCGGGCTCGCCATGGACATACCGGGTGACCCGGACTTCTTTGTGCTGAGCATCACCCTCGATCATGCGCCGGCGTGGCTTCCCGTGCTGACCTTCATTGGGGGCATCTCCGCCGCGAGCGCGATGATGATCGTCTCTACGATCGCGCTCGCGGCGATGTGCCTCAACCACCTGATCCTCCCGGCGCGCTTCCTCAGCCCGCGCCCGGAGCCACACCTGTACCGCTGGATCCTCTGGGGCAAACGCGCCCTGATCGCGCTGATCATCCTCGCCGGCTACGGCTTCTACCGGGTCATCGTCCACCACGAGGGCCTGGTGCAGCTCGGCCTGGTCTCCTTCGTCGCCGTCGCCCAGCTCCTGCCCGGTGTCGCCGGCGTGCTGTTCTGGTCACGGGCGACTCGCGCCGGCTTCATCGCGGGCCTGCTCGCCGGCGCGCTGGTCTGGTTCGTCATGCTCGTGCTGCCACTGATCGCCGACTCGGCTGCCCTCAGTGGTGACCTCCCGCTGAGCGCCCTTCTCGACCCCGTATCCGGCGACATCTGGACCGCCGCCACATTCTGGACGCTGGCGCTCAACACCGGCTTCTTCGTGGTCGGCTCCCTCCTCACGCAACCGACAGAGGGCGAACAGCGCGCTGCCGCGGCTTGCACCGAGCAGCGGGTGACACCGCTGGCCGGCCGCGTCGAGGCCACTTCGCCCGGCGACTTCGAGCGCAACCTCTCGCGCCTGCTCGGTGCGACGGCCGCGCGCACGGAGGTGCGCAAGGCGCTGGACGAGCTGGGCATGTCGCGCCACGAGCTGCGTCCGGCCGAGCTGCGCCTGTTGCGCGAGCGCATCGAACGCAACCTCTCCGGACTGGTCGGGCCGGTGTTGGCCCAGGTCATCGTCGATGACCGGCTGCGCCTGGCCCATCGCTCCCATGTCGCCCTGGCCGACGGCATCCGCTTCATGGAAGAGCGCCTGGCGGATTCGCGCGACGCGCTGCGCGGTGCCATGGCGCAATTGCAGTCGCTGCAGCGCTACCACCGGGATGTGCTCCAGGAGCTGCCGATCGGCGTCTGCTCGGTCGCCCCCGACGGCGAGATCGTGCTGTGGAATCGCGCCATGGAAGAGCTCTCCGGGGTGTCGCGGCAGGAAGCAGCGGGTAAACCGCTGCAATCCCTGCCCGCCCCCTGGAACGAGGTGCTGGCGCGTTTCGCACGGGCGAGCGAGCGCCGGCGCCAGAAGGAGCCCATCCCGTCGCAGGAGCACGCCGAGCGCCGGGTCAATCTGCACAAGGCGTGGATCGCGAATCCGCGCCAGGGTGATGCCCAGGATAGCGGCAGCCTGGTGCTGCTGGTCGAGGACCGCACCGATGTCGAGACCCTGGAGGCGGAGCTGCGCCACAGCGAGCGCCTCGCCTCGATCGGTCGCTTCGCCGCGGGTCTCGCCCACGAGGTCGGCAACCCCTTGACGGGCATCGACAGCCTGGCCCAGAACCTGCCCTACGACGATACCCCCAAGGCGCGCGAGGCGGCATCGAAGGCGATCCGCGAGCAGACCGCACGCATCTCGGCGATTGTTGAATCGCTGCTCGCCTTCGCGCACAGCGGCCGCAAGCAGAGCAGCACCCGCGAGGCGGTCAACCTCCACGAACTCGTCGAGGAGGTCATCCGGCTGATCCGACTCGGCCAGAAGGAGAAGAATGTTCGCTTCTACAACGAGACCTCGACCACGACCGAGGTACAGGGCGATGCGCAGCAGCTCGGCCAGGTCTTCGTCAACCTGCTATCGAATGCGCTCGACGCCTCCGGCCCGGAGCAGGCAGTAGGGGTCCGCGAGCGCTCCACAGGCGACGAGGTCATCATCGACATCATCGACGAAGGCAGTGGACTCGATCCCGATCACATCGAGCAGGCCTTCGACCCCTTCTTCACGACCAAGCCCGTGGGCTGGGGCACAGGCCTCGGGCTCTCGCTGAGCCACGCCATCGTCAGTGATCACGGGGGCACGATCACGCTCGCCCCGAACCAGCCGCACGGCACGATCGCGACCGTGCGACTCCCTTACTCCCCCTCTCGCGGAGGTGACGCATGAGTCGCATCCTGGTCATCGACGACGAGCGCGTGATCCGCGAAGCGCTGCAGCGCGTGCTCGAACACAACGGCTACGGCGTACAGACCGCGGCCGGCATCGACGCCGCACTCGAGCTGGCACCGGACAACTTCGACTTCATCATCACCGATCTCAAGCTGCCGGGCGCCTCCGGCATCGACATCATCGACCACGCGGGCGATGTCCCCGTGCTCGTGATGACCAGCTACGCCAGCGTCGATTCTGCGGTCGAGTCGATGAAGCGCGGCGCCCTCGACTATATCGCCAAGCCGTTCGACCACGACGAACTCCTGCTGCAGATCGAGCGCGCCCTCAACGAACGCCGGCTGTCGCGCCAGAACGCCGCCCTGAAGCAGGACATCGAGCGCGACTACCCGATCACCGGCATGATCGGAGACGGCCCGGCGATGCGTGCGGTCCGCGAACGTATCGGCCGCGTCGCCCCCACGGACCGTACGGTGCTCATTCTCGGTGAATCGGGCACGGGCAAGGAATTGGTCGCACGCGCCATCCACGAGGCCAGTCCGCGGGCGAGCGGCCCGCTGATTGCGGTCAACTGTGCGTCGATCCCCGAAAGCCTGGTCGAATCCGAGCTCTTCGGCCACGAGAAGGGCGCGTTCACCGGCGCGAGCACGCGCCGCACCGGGCTGGTCGAGGCGGCGAGCGGTGGCACGCTCTTCCTCGACGAGATCGGCGAGCTGCCCCTCGCCGTGCAGGCACACCTCCTGCGCGTGCTCGAGGATGCCGAGATCCGCCCCGTCGGCGCATCGCGCACGCGCAAGATCAACATCCGCCTGATCGCGGCGACCAATGCCGACCTGGAAGCGATGAGCGCCGACGGCCGCTTCCGCAGTGACCTCTTCTATCGCCTGCGTGTACTCGAGGTCCGCCTGAATCCCCTGCGTGAGCGCCCCGAGGATCTCGTCGAGCTCGCCCGCTTCATGCTCGAGAAAAGTGCTCGCAGCGTGAATCGTGAGCCGCCCGAACTCGGGGAGGCCGCCATCACCGCCTGCCAACGTTACAGTTGGCCGGGCAATGTGCGCGAACTGGAAAACGCCATCGAGCGCGCCGTGATCCTCTGTGATGGGCCGACCATCCAACCCGAGCACCTCGGCCTACCCAACCTTGAGCCCGCCCCTACATCGGCGACGGCGTCGGAGAATGGCCCCGACTTCGACCTGAGTCTCGACGAGTATTTCCGCGAATTCGTGCTGCGTCATCAGCACGAACTCACCGAGACCGAACTCGCGCGACGCCTGGGGCTGAGCCGCAAGGCATTGTGGGAGCGGCGGCAGCGCATGGGCATTCCGCGCCCATGAGTCGAGCGCTGCCGTTACCGGAAGCAACACCAGCCACCACAGGCGTTACCAATAGTAACGCCTGCGCCCGGCGCCCGATCCCCCCGAGCGGGTCCATCTCCCTGCTCAAGCGCGGTTTCCCGCCCCTACGCCAATGGCACGTTTATCGCATGCAGTTTAGATGGACGGCGATCACGCGTCGGCGGGCTGCGTATCCGGGCATCGTGGCAGCGCGCTCATGGCACCGCGGATACCAGCGCGCGGTTGCCGCGTGTTACGCCAGTCAGGCTCGACGCCGCCGGATCCGCCGATGCGGACGACCGGTACGTCACGGACGGGATCCCCGCCCGTCCCGTTGCGGGTGGGACCGCCTGTCGGCGGTCCCACCCGGCTCTTTTCCCGGGCCTGGCGTGGCTGCCGCCGTCTCTGGTGCGATGCCGCCTACACACAACGATGACCGTGGAGCAAGGGTGTGACTCCCGATCGGCAGAACGATCTCGACCGGATTGCAGCGGCCTCCTTCTGGCAAGCCGTTGAACGCGAAACCATCGATGTCCTGTTCGCCCACGGCGAGGTGATCGAACTCGCTCCCGGCGAGACCGCTTTCGAGGCGGGCGCCCCCTACCGCGACTTGGTCCACGTGCACATCGAGGGGGAGTTGGAACAGCTCTCGGGCCGGGGCGACCAGCGCATCGCCGAACCGGGTGATGTCCTCGGTTTGGCCAACTATCTCGACGGGGCCGATTACCGCTCCACCGCCCGCGCGCGCTCCGCCTGCCGCCTGCTCGCCGTGCCGGCCGCCACGGTCAAGCGCCTGGAGCACGAGTCTCCCGCGTTCCTCGAAGCAATCAACCGCGCCCTGGCCGCACGCATGCGCAAGGCGCGTCAGGTACGCGAGAGCGTTCGCGGCACGCTGGCTCGCCCCGTGCGCCAGTTCATGCGCACGGGTCTGATGACCTGCGACGCCAGCACATCGATTGCCGACGCCGCAGCCACCCTTGAGCGCCGCGAGATCGGCAGCCTGGGCGTGACCGATGACAGCGGCCGGCTGGTCGGTCTGCTGACGCCGCTCAATCTGCTCGGGGCCCTGACGACGGGTGCCGCCCAACTCGATGACTCGGTGTTCGAGAGCGCATGCCAAGAGCCCTGGACGGTGACGCCGGAGACGCCGCTGTGGCAGGTCGAGGACATCCAGCAGCGCCACCGGGTCAAGTACGTCATCGTCGTCGATGACGAAGGCACGCCGATCGGGATGATGTCGCAAACCGATCTGGTGCGGGCACTGGCGACGCCCCCGCAGACACTCGATGCCGACATCGAAGCGGCCCCCGATGTCGAGAACCTCGCCGAGTTGCGCGGCCAGCTGGCCACGGCGGCCCGTCGGGTGCGCGATACCCACCGCAGCGCCGGGACCGCCATCCGCGCCCTGACCACGACCCACCTGGCGCTGCAGCATCGGCTGATCGAAATCATCCTGGAGCGCATGGAGGCAAACGGCCGCGGACCGCCTCCGGCCCGTTTCGCCCTGATCATCATGGGGTCGGGCGGTCGCGGTGAGATGCTGCTGGCCCCCGATCAGGACAACGGGTTGATCCTCGAAGACGGCATCGACGCGGGCGCCGAGTCCTGGTTCGCCGAGTTCGCCGATCAGCTCAACACCGACCTCGACCGCATCGGCTACCCGCTCTGCCCTGGGGGCATCATGGCCTGCCGCGGCGACTTCCGGCGCACGCTGAGCCAGTGGTGTAACCACGTCTCCCGGCTCGTGAGCAACCCGGCCACCGACGCCGCACGCTGGTCGACGATCGTCTTCGACTTCACCACGCAGTATGGCGACGACCGCCTGACGGTTGCCTTGCGCGATCACGTCAATCGGGAGATGCAGCGCGGGCGCGGCCTGCTCAAGCAGATGGCCCACGATGACGCCGAGGGCCGGCCGCCGCTGGGCCTGTTCAACCGTCTGCTCACGACCACCCACGAGGGGGTGGAGACCATCGACATCAAGCGCAACGGCCTGCGCATCATCGCCGACGCCGCACGCATCTACGCACTCGCCCGCGGCCTCAACCAGGTCAGCACCCACGAGCGCCTGCTCGCCCTCGGCCGCCTCGGCATCTTTGATCGCGACTTCGTCGACAGCCTGCGCCTCGCTTTCGAGGAGCTACAGGACCTGCTGCTCGAGCACCAGCTCCAGCAGGCCGCGCGAGGCCAGACGCCCGACACGCACCTGCCCGTCAACAACCTGCTGAGCCACGACCGCGAACGCCTGCGTGTCGCCCTGCGCGCCGCGCGACGCGTGCAGGATCGCTTGCAGCAGCAGTTCGGGGTCTGGGGGGGGATCTGAGACATGGCCGCTGATCGCCCAC
This sequence comes from Ectothiorhodospiraceae bacterium, assembly GCA_007134775.1. Classification (GTDB taxonomy): domain Bacteria; phylum Pseudomonadota; class Gammaproteobacteria; order XJ16; family Halofilaceae; genus Halofilum. Next base: position 33,045 of record SLKC01000160.1, read on the forward strand.
TCGCCGAACTCGCCGACCGCGTCCGCGCTGGCTACAATCGCCTGCTCTACCGGGGCACCCTGGCCGAGCGGCGGGAGCTGCTCGACCGTTGCACCAGCTTCGACCGCGCGGGACTGCTCGCCACCCCGGTCAAGGACGCCCGTTTCGTCATGATGGACACGGAGACGACGGGACTCAGCGCCTATGCGGGTGACGAGATCGTACAGGTCGCCCTGCTCGAGTACCGCGGACTCGACCCTACGGGCGAGGAGTACGTCTCGCTGGTGCAGCCGCCACGCTCCATACCGCCGGAGAGCACGGCCTTCCACGGCATCGACGACGAGATGGTGGCGGAGGCGCCCGCCATCGACGACATCATCGACGAGATCGTCGATTTCATCGGGCCAGCCGTGATCGTCGGCCACCATGCCGCCTTCGATCTGCGCTTCCTCAATCGCGTGATGCACCGCTGCCTCTTCTGCCGGCTGCCACAGCCGACGATCGACACAATGCTCCTATACTTGGCGTTCGGCGGTCGTTTCGGCCACTATGGGCTCGATGAGGTGGCGGCCGCCTGCGGTGTCAGCGCGGATCACCGGCACAACGCGCAGGCCGATGCGGCGACTTGTGGCGCGATCTTCGCCCACATCGTGCCGCATCTGACGGGGCCCGATGCCACGGTGGCCGAGCTGCTTGCCGCGGCCCGCGCGAGCGACAACCGCGACGACGACTCGGCGCAGCCGTCCGTGTGAGCACAACCCGTACAGGCCTGCTGCACATGCACGCCGGCACCGCCAGTGGGCAGCCGTAAACGACAACAAGCGAGCAAACGAGAGGGGAGAACTGCGATGGCAGAGAATCTCGAATCGGTACTGAAAGAGAACCGGGTATTCGAGCCGGATCCGGCATTCGCCCGGGCGGCCCGCATCCAGCCGGCCGATCTCGAAGAACTGTATCGGCGCGCGGAGGCCGATCACGAAGGCTTTTGGGCCGAACTCGCGCGCAGCGAGCTGGACTGGCAGAAGCCGTTCACGCAGACACTCGACTCGAGCGATCCCCCCTTCTTTCAGTGGTTCACTGACGGTGAACTCAACGTCTCGGCCAACTGCCTCGATCGCCATCTTGACACCCGTGGCGACAAGACCGCCATCCTCTTCGAGGGCGAGAACGGCGACGTCCACCGCTATACCTACCGTGACATGTATCGCGAGGTCTGCCTCTTCGCCAATGCACTGAAGGCGAAAGGGGTCGAGCACGGCGACCGGGTCATCATCTACATGCCGATGATCCCGCAAGCCGTGATCGCGATGCAGGCATGCGCGCGTATTGGGGCGATCCACTCGGTCGTCTTCGGCGGCTTCTCCGCCGATGCGCTGCGCGACCGCATCAACGATTCCCAGGCGAAGGCCGTCGTCACCGCGGACGGGGGTACGCGTGGCGGCAAGCTGCAGGCGACGAAGAAGGGTGTCGACGATGCCCTCGCCGGGGGCTGCGAGTCCCTCGAGACCGTGTTCGTCTACCAGCGCACGGGCAACGACGTCGACATGCAGTCCGGCCGCGACGTCTGGTGGCACGACGCCGTCGCCGATCAGCCCGAAGAGTGCGAGCCTGCGCGGGTGAACGCGGAGCACCCGCTGTTTCTGCTCTACACCTCCGGCTCCACCGGCAAGCCCAAGGGCATCCAACACGCCAGCGCCGGCTACCTGCTCAATGCCGTATGCACCACCAAGTGGGTCTTCGATATCCAGGACGAGGATGTCTTCTGGTGCACCGCCGATGTCGGCTGGGTGACGGGGCACACCTATGTCGCCTACGGCCCGATGGCCTGTGGCGCCACGCAGATCATCTACGAAGGGGCACCGACCGTGCCCGACGGCGGGCGCTTCTGGAAGATCTGCCAAGACCACGGCGTCACCATCTTCTACACCGCCCCCACGGCGATCCGCGCGCTGATGAAGCTCGGCGACGAATTCCCGCAGTCCTACGATCTCTCCTCGTTGCGCCTGCTCGGCACCGTCGGTGAGCCGATCAACCCCGAGGCGTGGATGTGGTACTACAGCGTCATCGGCGGCGAGCGCTGCCCGATCGTCGACACCTGGTGGCAGACCGAGACCGGTGCCCACATGATCGCCCCGCTGCCGGGCGTGACCACGATGAAGCCGGGCTCCTGCACGCGCCCGCTGCCCGGGATCGCGGCCGACGTGGTCGACGAGGACGGCAACTCGATCACCAACCCCGAACAGGGCGGCTATCTTGTCGTGAAAAAGCCCTGGCCGTCGATGCTGCGCACCATCTGGCAGAACCCGCAGCGCTACAAGGACACCTACTGGCCGATGTTCGACGGCCGCTTCTACCTCGCGGGGGACAGCGCCCACAAGGACGACGACGGCTACTTCTGGATCATGGGCCGTATCGACGACGTGGTGAACGTCTCCGGCCATCGTCTGGGCACGATGGAGGTCGAATCGGCCCTCGTCGCCCACCCGCAGGTGGCCGAGTCCGCTGTCGTCGGTATCCCGCACGACGTCAAGGGTGAGGGCATCTTCGCCTTCGTCGTGCTCAAGGGCGAGCGCCCGGAAGGCGGCATCGACGAGGCGCTGTCGAAGGAGCTCACCGACTGGGTCGCCAAACAGATCGGGCCGATCGCGAAGCCGGAAGCGATCCGCTTCGCCGACAACCTGCCCAAGACCCGCTCGGGCAAGATCATGCGGCGACTGCTGCGCTCCGTGGCCAAGGGCGACGAGATCGAGGGCGATACCTCGACGCTGGAGAACCCGGCCATCATCGACCAGCTCCAGGGCAAGATCTGATACGCCTCCCCCCCTCCGGCGGGCCACAAGGCCCGTCGGACGGGCGGCTGTCATGGGCTCGGCGTCTGACTCGGCGCGACAGCCGCCCGGTGACGGCCATCAAGCAACGTCGAAGATCACTTCCTCTTCGGGGCCATTGCCGCCGAGAAGGCCCTCGGTGGCGTCCTGATATCCCGCGCAGTGGCCAGGCTCGGTGTGCACCGCGGCGTTGAAGCCCGGGCGCCAGCCACTCGGCAGGCGGTGTTCGGTGAAGACCTCGACAATCGCGGTGGCGCCCACTCCGTGCTTGGCTCTGCGCGGCTCAGGGGCGCTCCAGTGTGGCGATGCCGGCGAGCGTGTCCCGGATCTCGTCGAACTGCAGGTGCGGCGCGCGGCTCGCCGTCTCGTAGCGGCAGACCATCCGGTGCACGGCCGGCTGGTCCGCGGAACGCAGCCGCATGTGCGTCTCGTGGCGGATGTAGGAAGGCAGCCCGCCCTCGCGCGAGAAACGGCTGGCGACGCGGACCGGCTCGTCGCCGTCGTGGAGGGCGACCGCGCGACGCGTGCGCACGCCGCTGACCTCGAATTCACCGGGCGCAATCACACCGACCGCATCGCGCGGCCCCTTCGTATGGAACCGACAGCTCGGCTGGAAGCGGTCCACGCTCCGCGGATCGACCGACTCCCCGGCCTGGACGTGGGCATGCCCGCTGTAGGTCGACACCGGGATGTCGCGCTCGATGGTGAGCCGGCTGCCTTCGGGGACGCGCTCGACGTCCCAGCTCCGTTGCTCCACCGCGGCGCAGCCGCCGGCCAGGATGGCGGCCACCAGCACGCCTGTCACCTGCCTCCCTCGCATCATCGTCCACCTCCAGCGCTGTTGATCACCTGGCGCCCGCGGCGCGGGCGCACCGTCGAGCGCTACCAGGGCCGCGGCCGGTTCGCCCGCTCACGGTTGCGGTCGGGGTCGGGCACGGCCGTCGTGTCGGCCATGTCTGCGATATAGCTCGCCGGCAGCGCATGGTGGCGCGCGCCCTGCACGACCAGGTCGCGATACCAGGTATAGGGCCAGCCGTGGCCGACGTAGTCGGCGAGGGCGCGATAGGTAAACGCATGTAACCAGCCATGCTCCGGCGTCTCTACGGCGATATCGATAATCTCGTAGCCGGGCCCCTCAGCCTCGTCGAGGAGGCCGCGTTCACCCGCCTTGATCCGATAGACAACGCCCCACACCTCCGCGTTCTCGTCAGGCGTGATACTGCACTTGGTGGAACCGTCACTGCCGAGCTTGTGGAACCCGATCCGGTGCCCGGGCAGGTGCGCCACGGTCACCGGCATCGCCGAGGGGACCCGGCGCTGCATCCGCGAGAGATAGAGGTTGGAGCCGTAGGCGAAATAGAGCAGGTTCTCGTCGTCACTCATGTTTCAGGCTCGAACTGGAGGGCCAGGGAATTGATGCAGAAGCGCAGCCCCGTGGGCTCGGGGCCATCAGGGAAGAGATGGCCCAGATGCCCCCGGCAGCGGCCACAATGGACCTCGATGCGCTCCATTCCCATGCTGTGGTCGCGATGCTGGCCGATCGCCTCCGGTTGCGCCGGCTGGAAGAAGCTGGGCCAACCCGTGCCTGAGTCAAATTTCGTGTCGGCCTCGAACAGGCGCTGTCCGCAACCGGCACAGCAGTAGGTACCGGGGCGCTTCTCCTTGAGCAGCGCGCCGGAGAACGGCGGCTCCGTCGCGGACTCGCGCAGTACCCGGTACTGATCGGCGCTGAGCCGCTCGCGCCAGTCGTCCTCGGTCAGCTCTTCCGGCTTCATGGAGAATCCTCCGTGGTCACGCTACACTGCACGCCGTTTCGGCGAGTTGCGCGCCAGCGCCATCGGCCAGCCGCAACGCGCGCCATTATGCCACGCGCACCCACGGCTGCGCCGCGTTTCCGCCATACCGCCATCCGGAGGCCCGTTGACTCGACAGGCCCAAGCCTATGTATTCGCCGGCCTGGCCATCCTGCTGTGGTCGACCGTTGCATCAGCGTTCAAGCTCTCGCTGCGCTGGCTTGATCCGTTACAGTTGCTGCTGTTCGCCAATGCGGTCTCCGTGGTCGTGCTCTTCACCGTACTGCTTGTCCAGGGCCGGCTCGACCGGTTGCGCCAGTATGGGCGCGCGGACCTGGGCCGCCTGGCCGTGCTGGGCATGCTCAACCCCTTTCTCTACTACATCGTCCTGTTCCAGGCCTACGACCTGCTCCCCGCGCAGCAGGCGCAGCCGTTGAACTACACCTGGGCGATCACGCTGGCGCTGCTCTCCATCCCGCTGCTCGGCCAGCGCATCGGTCGCAAGGGCTTTGCCGCGCTCATCATCAGCTACGCCGGCGTGGTCATCATCGCCACCGAGGGCCGCCCCTTCGCGCTCGAGTTCGTCAGCTTCACCGGTGTGCTGCTTGCCCTCGGCAGCACGGTGATCTGGGCGCTCTATTGGATCTTCAATACCCGCGACACCGGTGATCCGGTCGCCGGCCTATTCGTCGGCTTTTGCGCGAGCCTGCCGCTGATCCTGATCACCACGGCGATCTTCTCCGAACTCACCCTGCCGCCCTGGCAGGGCCTGGCCGGGGCGGCCTACGTCGGCATGTTCGAGATGGGCCTCGCCTTCGTGTTCTGGCTGCACGCGCTCAAGCGCTCGGAGACGACTGCCAAGGTGGGCAATCTCATCTTCCTATCGCCCTTTCTCTCGCTGGTCTTCATCCACTTCCTGGTCGGCGAGACGATCCATCCGGCGACCTTCGTCGGCCTCATCCTGATCGTCGTCGGCAATATCGTGCAGCAGTGGCCGCAGCGTCGGCGCCCGCCGGAGGTGGCGTGACCCCCTTCCACCCGCCGCTGTGGCTGCGCGGCGCGCACGCGCAGACGTTGGCGCCCTACTTCGTGCGCCCGCGCACGCGCCCACCCTGGCGCCCCGAACGCCTGGAACTGGCGGACGGGGACTTCGCCGACCTCGCCCATCTCGCCGCGGCCGGCGACGATGCCCGTGCCCGCGTCTGCCTTTTCCACGGCCTGGAGGGCAGCGTCGAATCGCACTACATCGGTGGCCTCGCCACCGCACTCGCCCGTGAGGGCTTCGCCGTGACGCTGATGCACCTGCGCGGCTGCAGCGGTGAGCCCAACCGCCTGCCTCGGGCCTACCACTCCGGGGACACGGGCGATATGCGCGCGCTTTTCGCCACGCTGCGCGAGCGCGAGCCGCAGCAGCCGCTGATGGCCGTGGGGTTCTCGCTGAGCGGCAATGCACTGCTCAAGTATCTCGGCGAGGCCGGTGCGGACGCCGGCATCGAGCGCGCCGTCGCCGTCTCCGTGCCCTTCGATCTGGCGATCGCCGCCGGGCGCATCGACCAGGGCTTCTCGCGCCTCTATCAGGCCCACTTCGTACGCCGCATGCAGGCCTCGACCCACGCCCGCATCGCCCGTACGGGCGGCCTGCCGATCGCTACCGCGCGCATGGCCGCGGCACGCACCTTCCGCGAGTTCGACGACGCCGTCACGGCTCCCCTGCACGGCTTTGCCGGCGTCGACGACTACTACACTCGCGCGAGCTGCCGGCCCTGGCTGGCACGGATCGAATGCCCCACACTGGTCGTACACGCCCGCGACGACCCGTTCGTCGGCCGTGACGCCGTGCCGGCGCCGTTCGAGGCCGGCCCCGGCGTCGAGCTGGCGATCTCCGAGCGCGGCGGTCACGTCGGCTTCATCGCCGCCGACGACGGAGTACGGCCTTACCGCTGGCTAAACCGACGCATCCCCGCGTGGCTGGCGGCCGTTCCACCCCCTTAACCCAAGGCTGCTTTACACTCGGGGCGCGCCGTGCATCCAGCGACCACGGAGATGGCAGAGGAGGCCCGCCGATGACCGAAGCCAACGATTTCACGCGCATGATCCGGGCGCTACAGGCGCCCACTGCCTATCCACATCCGGTCGAACGGGTCGAGCATCGCGAGACGCATATCTCGCATGTACTCCTCGCTGGCGAGTACGCCTACAAGATCAAGAAACCGCTCGATCTGGGCTTTCTCGATTTCTCCTCCCCCGCCGCGCGGGCCCACTACTGCCATGAAGAGATCCGGCTCAACGGCCGACTCGCCCCGCACATCTACCGCGCTGTGGTCGCCATCACGGGCACCCCGGAGCAGCCGCGCATCGGCGGCGACGGGCCCGTGCTTGAACATGCGGTCTGTATGCGCCGCTTCGACGATCGCCACCGGCTCGACCACGAGATCGCGGCGGGCGGCGTCGGCCGCGCCCTGATCGACGCCATCGGTGAACGCATCGGTCGATTCCACGAAGAGCTCGCGGCCAGCGACCCGCCACCGGGGTGCGGCACGCCCGAGTCGATCCTCGGACCCGCCGAGGAGAACTTCGAGCAGATCGAGGCGACGGGGATCGACGCCGCGACGACGGGCGATCTGGCGTCGCTACGGGCCTGGACGCAGGCGCAGTGGCAGCAACTGCGCCCCATGTTCGCGCGGCGGCGCCGTTCGGGTCGGGTACGTGAGGGCCATGGCGATCTGCACCTGGGCAACATGGTCCTCGACGCCGACGCGGTCGCGATCTTCGACGGCATCGAGTTCAACGCCGAGCTGCGCTGGATCGACGTAGCCAACGACATCGCCTTCCTGGTAATGGACCTCGACCGCGTCGGTGCTCCCCACCTCGCCGGCCGCGCCCTCGACGCATGGCTGGCGGTCACGGGGGACTACGAGGCCCTCACCGTACTGCGTTTCTACCTCGTCTACCGGGCGGTGGTGCGCGCGAAGATCCACGCCCTGCGCGCCGGCCAGGATCCTGCCGCGGCCACCGACGCCCTCGCGGCCTACCGGGAGTATGTGGCGCTCGCGCTGCGCTATGCGCAAGCTGGCGCCCCCGCCATCGTGTTGACCCGCGGCGTCGCGGGCACCGGCAAGAGTTCGGCCGCCGCCTGTCTGGTCGAGCGCGTCGGAGCGGTGCGCCTGCGCTCCGACGTCGAACGCCGCCGCCTCTACCCCGATGCACCGCCTTCGGTACGCTATAGTGAGATTGCCAGCACGGCCGTGCACGCCCGCCTGGAGCGCCTCGCGCGCACCACCGCGGCGGCGGGCTGGCCCGCCGTGGTCGA
>SLKC01000198.1 GCA_007134775.1 Ectothiorhodospiraceae bacterium
CTCCCTCTCCGCCAATATCTCGAGTCAATGCCCGCAGATTGCGGAGCCAAACACCCCGCACTCCCGTCACTTCTCCCGTTCCCCGTGGCCGCAGTGGCCACGACCTCCAGATGTGCGCATACTCGACGGACCAGCCAGCGACGGGGGCCACAGTCATGTGCGGGCGGTTTGTCAGCAAGGTGGATGCGGCGATGGCGCGGGCGTTCGACATGACGCCGCGGCACATGCCCCGGGGGTTTGTCCGCTACAACGTCGCGCCGACACAGTCGGTGCCGGTGGTGCGCCGGGCCGATGGCCAGCGCGTCGGGGATTCGCTGCGCTGGGGGCTGGTGCCGGAATGGGCGCACGGCCAGCCGACCCAGTACAGCACCATCAACGCCAGGGTGGAGACCATCACAACGGCCGCCACGTACCGCGGGCCCTGGCGCAAAGGCCAGCGTTGCATCATCCCGGCGGTGGGCTACTACGAATGGCAACCCGCGGCCGGCGGCAAACAGCCCTACCTCCTTCGCCGCGCCGGTGGCGAGGCGTTCGGACTCTGCGGCCTGTGGGAAGCATCCACGGCTGCTGACGGCACCGTGCTGGAATCATTCACCGTGGTCACCGTGCCCGCCAATCCAATGGTGGCCGAGATCCACACCAAGGGGCGCATGCCCGCAATGCTCACGCCGGAAGACTGCGGCGCCTGGCTCGAGGGCGCCACGGACGAAGCCCGCGCGGTGCTGGCGCCGTTTCCGGCCGAACTGATGGACGCCTATCCGGTGAGCAAAAGGGTCAACTCCCCCGCCAACGATGGCCCCGAGCTGATCGAGCGCATCGCCTGAGCCCGCAGGCTGGCTTCGGGATCATCACCTGACCGAACGCCTCCGTGCAGAAGGCGTATCGCCAGGCCAAGCGACAGGCGGGTGTCGAGCGCACCGGCGGTGTCCACGGCCTGCGCCATGCCTATGCGACGCACATGCTCGAGCAAGGCCTGCCCGTGCATCAGCTGCAGAGACTGCTGGGTCATCGCAGTGTGCAGTCGACGATGCGCTACATGCACTGGCTGGCGGGCCAGCAGGGGCAGAGTCCCGGCCCTGCCGACCTGGTCGCGGCGCTGGGAGCGGGCCATGAGTGACTCTGCCACCGTGCAAACATAGACCGCGCGCGCGAGAACAACTCCACCGACCCGGCCCAGACCAGGGTCGCGGCCGCGCTCGTCCCGGCGTTGGAATTTGCCCATCAGGCGCGCTACATTGAGCGCCATCCGGGCTCGCAGGGACATGCACATGACCCACGCCATCGCCTACCTCCCCGGTGCCAGCGCCGATCGCGAGCACATCGACGCGCCGCGCCGACTCCCCCGGGAATACAAATCCCTATTCAGGTGTATCGCACCCTGATGGGCGGTTTCGTCCAACAGGCATTTATCCGCCATGCTGCGCACGGCGCACAAATGCTGAACGGTTGAACGGTTTTGGCCGGTTAGTGGGTCAGAATGAGAATGAGCGCAGAAGTCATCAGCCTTGGTTCAGAAGTTGAAACCATGCTCCTTGCGGCAGGGCTTCCCGTGTCTGACTTGTCACACAGTCCAAATCTCAGTTTGCTGGGGGTGCGCCAAAAGGGTCAGCTGGTGGGTGCGATCGGCGTTGAGGCGTATGGAATGGATGGCTTGCTCCGCTCCTTGGTCGTGACCCCAGCCTGTCGCAATACTGGCCTAGGGTTGAGTCTTCTGTCTGATGCGGAGAGCTGGGCAGCAGCGCGTTGTATCACAACCCTGTACCTTCTCACTACAACCGCAGAACAGTTCTTTGCGCGTCGCGGATATGAAACCGTCACAAGGTCTGAAGCTCCGGCGTCCATCGCTGGGACGGATCAGTTCAAAGATCTTTGCCCGGCTTCATCCGCTTTCATGCGTAAAGTGCTGGCCGCTAAGGAACCTCTGATCAATTCTGCCTGACTGGCACAACGGCGGCCTAGGCCAGACTCGACCAGCGGAGCATTCATGCGACAGCAGACCCTCGCCGGAACCGGTTTCGAACGCCACCGCAAGATGACGCGGCGCGAGCGGTTCCTCCAGGAGATGGACCGTATCGTGCCCTGGCAACGGCTGGTCGACGTGGTCGCGCCGTACTATCCCACGGGTGAGCGCGGGCGCCCGCCGGTTGGCCTCGAGCGCATGCTGCGGCTGTACTGCCTCGGCCACTGATACAACCTGTCCGATCCGGCACTGTGAAGAGGCGCTGTACGACATCGAGGCGATGCGGCGCTTCGTCGGCATCGATCTCGGGCGCGAAGCCGCACCGGACGAGACCACGATCTGCAAGTTCCGCCATCTTTTGGAGCAGCATGATCTCGGCGCGGCGCTGTTCGCGGAGATCAACGCCCATCTGGCCGATCAGGGCGTTCAGGTCTCCGGCGGCACGATCGTCGACGCGACGATCATCGACGCCGCGGCCGGCTGGCAGCGCGATGCAGAGCATCACCGGCGGCTGTGGCAGCAAGCGATGCCGGTGGATGTCCGTGATCTGCGCGTCTACGAGGAGGTGGCCTGATGCGGCTCGAGCAACTCTTTGACAGAAAGCGCGGAGCAGCTCGATGCGGTCTGCGAGCAGGCCGCTAAGCGCAAGCTCACCTATCCGGATTTCCTCGCCCAGGCACTGGAGACCAAGTGGGCGGGGCGCAACCGCAAGGGCATCGAGTCGCGCATGCACCAGGCGAAGTTCCCGGCGGTGAAATCGCTGGAGGCGTTCGACTTCGACTTCCAGCCCTCGATCGATCGCCAGGTCGTGCGCAACCTCGCGGGGCTGAGCTTCGTCGAGCGCGCCGAGAACGTCATCTTCCTTGGCCCACCCGGGGTGGGCAAGTCCCATCTGTCCATCGCGCTCGGCATCAAGGCCATCGAGGCCGGTCACCGGGTCGAGTTCCAGACCCTCGATCAGCTCATGACCCGGCTGAAGAAGGCGCGGGAGGAAAACCGCCTCGATCGCACCCTGAAGCAGCTCACGTACCCGAAGCTGCTCATCGTCGACGAGATCGCCTACCTGCCGCTGTCCCGCGACGAAGCCTCGCTGTTCTTCCGGCTCATCAACCGCCGCTATGAGCGCGCGGCGATGATCCTCACCTCCAACAAGTCCTTCGCGGACTGGGGCGAGATCTTCGGCGAGCAGGTCATCGCCACGGCAATCCTGGATCGGCTGCTCCACCATGCAACCACCATCAACATCAAAGGTGAGAGCTGCCGACTCAAGGAGAAACGCCGCGCCGGACTGCTCCGCAACAACCCGCCGGCAGGGGCAGAAGATCCCGACGCCGAATCCAACGACCCAACCGAGGAGGCGACAGCAACGGCCTGATCAATGCGGGCTGGCTACCCACCACAACGACTGTGAACCGTGGGACACCTTATGTCGTGGAAAAGGGGGCCCCGTCCGTCGTGGTTGACAGCTGTCGATCCCGCACGGCGCATGCTCACTATCCACGTGATGCCCCTTCACATTGCTTACAATGTGCGGGGAAGCCCTGGGTACCCGTCAGACAGTTCCGCAACTCTATTTAAACAAAGGCTGATCCATGTCACTGGCCGAACGTCACACCAAGGCCCTGCGCAAGAAGGCGCGACAGGGGTTCCGCGGCTACCCGGTCGCTACCGTGGCGTACTACGGCCCGGACGCACACCAGGCGACCAAGGTGGCGGTTGCCGTGATTCCGGACGAGGGCGCCGAGCCGGTTGCCCTCGAGCGCTGGTCCAACGAGCAGCTCGACGTGCGCCGCGATCATGCGATCAACGGGGAAATCCTGCGCTTCATTCGCGCGCATGGCGTGCACAGCGTGCTCCGCTCCGGCGACCTCATCGGCTGCCCCCACGAAGAGGGCATCGATTACCCCGAAGGCGAGCCCTGCCCGCAGTGCCCGTACTGGGCAGGACGCGATCGCCGGGCCGGGGTCGATGATCCGCTCGCCAATGCAACGCAGGGCCACACCGCGGCGCAGACACAGGATGAATCCCCGGCGGCGGCCGTCAATCGTGAACTGAGCGGGCTGCTCGAGGGGCAGGATTTCGCGTCCATGGACGAGGTTCAGGCGTTCGTCGATCAGCAGATGGCCGAGCGCAATCGGCGCGCGGTGGACGACTTCGCCGGCCTGTCGCCGGAACAGATGAGCATCCTGCTCTACACGCCGTTCGAGTCACCACCGCTGGCAACGCTGGAACAACGGCTCCCTGCGACCCTGGATGCCCCGATCCTGGTGCTGTTCCGCATGATTGCCGACGCGGCCGCGGACAAGGGCATCAAGCTCACCGCGCGCGGCAACC
>SLKC01000124.1 GCA_007134775.1 Ectothiorhodospiraceae bacterium
AGTGGGCCCGGCTGACTTGGGCCCCGTACTCGATGAGGTGATCGGCGGATGCCGTAGACCGCTGATGTTTTGGTGGTGGGCCGTGCTGGACTCGAACCAGCGACACACGGATTAAAAGTCCGGTGCTCTACCAACTGAGCTAACGGCCCGATCGTGCGGGTGAGCACGCCGGCGGCGAGGCCGGGGGAGCGAATGATACCCGCTCGTGGCGCATTTTCCCATGGGGGCGCGGCCAGCCCTGCGCCCTACCGACCGCACCGCGCCGGGGAGGGAGCTAGCCGGCCCTGGATACGTCCGCAGACTGATACCGCGTCGGGTCGGCCAGGCCAGCATGCTCGAAGCCCTGCCGACGCAGGCGGCAGGCGTCGCAGACACCGCAGGCGCGACCCTCGGCGTCTGGTTGATAGCAGGAAACCGTGGCGGCGTAATCGACGCCGAGCTGGCCGCCGCAGCGGATGATTTCAGCCTTGCTCCAGCCGATCAGCGGTGTATGGACGTGCAGATGGTAGCCCTCGACACCGCGCTTGGTAGCCAGATTGGCCATACGCTGGAAGCTATCGATGAACTCGGGGCGGCAGTCGGGATAGCCGGAGTAGTCCACGGCATTAACGCCGATGTAGATGTCGTCCGCTTCGAGCACTTCGGCCAGTGCCAGCGCGTACGAGAGGAATATTGTATTGCGGGCGGGCACGTAGGTGACGGGAATGCCCGCCTCCGGGGCTTGCGGCACGTCGATGTCCGGATCGGTCAATGCGGAGCCACCGAAGGCATTCAGATCGATCCCGGCGATCCGATGACTGGCTGCACCATGTGCCTCGGCCACGGCGCGCGCGGCCTGCAGCTCGACACTGTGGCGCTGGCCATAGTCGAAGCTGAGGGCGTGGCAGTCATGCCCTTCGGCGTGCGCGAGCGCGAGCACGGTGGCCGAATCGAGCCCGCCGGAGAGCAAGACGACCGCGGGTACCCCCGTCATCGCCCTGGCTCGTCACCCCACAGGATCTTGTGGAGCTGTAGCTGGAAACGCACGGGGGCACCGTCGGCCACGATCCAGTCGGCGAGATCGCGCGCCGGCAGCGTCTCCCAAACCGGGGAGAACAGCACTTCACAGATCTCGTGCAGGCGGCGTTCGCGCACGGCCCCGAGGGCCCAGGCGTAGTCGTGCCGGTCACAGAGGACGAACTTGATCTGGTCCTGCGCCGTGAGCTCGTCGATGTTGGACCAGAGATTGCGATGACACTCGCCGGAGCCCGGTGTCTTCAGGTCGAGAACGCGCACGACGCGCGCATCGACCGCGCTGATGTCGAGCGCCCCACTCGTCTCCAGCGAGACGCGGTAACCGGCGTCGCAGAGCTGCTGCAGCAGCCCGAGACAGCCGCGCTGGGCGAGCGGCTCACCACCGGTGACACAGACATGGTGCACGCCGTGGCCGTCGACGGTCGCGACGACCTCGTCGAGGCCATACTGGGTGCCGCCGTGGAAGGCGTAGGCGGAGTCACAGTAGACGCAACGCAGGGGGCAGCCGGTCAGCCGCACGAACACGGTCGGGAGACCGGCAAAGGTGGACTCGCCCTGGAGCGAGCGAAAGATCTCGGTCACCCGCACCCGCTCGGTGACGGGCCGTCGTGCCGCTACCTCGGCCACACCTATTCCTCCTCGCGGATGCGCACGAGCCGCTCCTCGGCGAGGCGCGCGACGGAGGTGCCGGCGTATTCCTCACGGACCCGGTCGAGGGTCTCGCGCGCGGCATCGGCGTCGCCCATCTCATACTGGGTGTAGCCGACCTTGAGCAGCGCATCAGGCGCCTTGCCGCTATCGCCATGCTCATCGAGCACGCGCTCGAAGTTCTCCAGCGCGGCGGCAAAGTCGCGGTTGACGTAGTAGGACTCGCCGAGCCAATAGCGCGCGTTGGCGGCGTATTCGCTGTCACCGAACGCATCGAGGAAGTCGGAGAAGGCCTGAGCGGCAGCGTCGTAGCGCCCTTCACGCAGGGTATTGAATGCCGCCTGGTAGGCCTCGCGCTCGCCGCCCTCGGCATCCGTCGCCGGCTCGGCGAGTTCCTGCTCCACGGTCTGTGGTGCGGTGGCGAGGCGATCCGCGGCCAGCTCGATCTCGCGCACCCGCTCGTCGAGATCCCCGTAGAGGTTGCGCTGGCGCTGTTGGAGCTGGCGCAGGCGGTGGCTCTGCTCGTCGATCTCACCGCGCAGCTCCCGCATTTCCTGCTCCACGGCGCTGAGCTGGTCGATCAGTTCGACGAGCTGGTCGCCATCGAGGATGTTTTCCAGGCGCTGCACACGGCGCTCGAGCTCTTCGTCCGCGACGGCTGCCGAGCCCGTGAACAGCAGGCCCACTGCCACGGTCATCGTGCAGGCGATACGGCATACGGCTGCTGTCATCTGCAATCTCCCCGGTTGGCCGGCGATGGGCCATCGCCCGGATCGGCCGGCCTGATTCAGTAGCGGATCTCGACGCGACGGTTCTGGGCCCACGCCTCCTCGTTGCTCTGGTCAACCGCGGGCAGCTCCTCACCATAGCTGACCGTCTCCATCTGGTCGCGACTGACGCCGTAGGCGCGCAGCATGTCCCTGACCGAATCGGCGCGGCGCTCACCGAGTCCGATGTTGTACTCGCGCGAGCCGCGCTCGTCGGTATGGCCTTCCAGGCGCACGTCGACATCGTTGTAGCGGGTCAGGTACTCCGCGTGGCGCCGCAGGACGTCGCGGAACTCCGGGCGCACCCGACTCGAATCGAACTCGAAATAGATGACGCGCTCGGCAAGCAGACCGTCCTCTTCTTCGATCGCGTCGCGAGCGAAGGGGCAATCGGGCGGACACTCGTCGCGGCTGATGACCCGAGGCTCGTCGACGTCATCGACGTCATCGACCTCTTCGAGCTCGTCATCGTCGACCTCGGTGACATCGGGCTCAGGCTCGGGCTCGGCTTCCTGCTGTTCCATCGCGGCGCAGCCCGCGAGAACGAGCAGCAGCAGGGCCAGCAACAACCAGCGGTAACGCGCTTTCATCGGTTCAGTACCCCCTCGGTAAGCGGATCGCATCCTCAATCCCGGAACGGCCCCCAGGCGGGCTCGCGCACATTGCCTGCCGCCTGTTCCAGCCGCGCCTCGGCCCGGCCATCGACGGAAACGGCCCCCAGCACATCACGCCCGTCGTGGCGCGTAGCATAGAGGATCATGCGACCGTTCGGCGCGAAACTGACCGAGTCGTCGGAGCGCCCTTGGGTCAGCACGCGCATCGAGTCGCCATCGAGATCCTGCACAGCGACCCGGTAATCCCCATCAACGGTGCGGTGGATAAAGGCCACGCGCTCGCCGTCGGGCGAGACATCGGGTGCCGCATTGTAGCGCCCATCGTAGGTCATGCGCTCGGGCCGGCCGTCGCCGTCGGCGCGTGTGCGATAGATCTGCGGTGTGCCGGCCCGATCAGAGGTGAAAACGATCGTCTCGCCATCGGGCGTCCATGCTGGGGAGGTGTCGATGCCGCGCCCCTCAGTGAGCCGCTCCAGGCTGCCATCGCGGAGATCGAGGGCGTAGATCGAGGGGGTGCCCTCGTGCGACAGCGTCAGCGCGAGGCGATTGCCGTCGGGCGACCAAGCGGGCGCGCTGTTGATGCCGACCCGATCGGAGACGCGCTCGCGTTCACCGCTGCGCACGTCGTGAACAAAGACGGCGGGCCGCCGGTCATTCTCGAACGAGACATAGGCGACGCGCTCGCCATCGGGCGACCAGGCCGGCGACATGATAGGGTGACGGGATTCGAGGATGTCGCGGGCGTTGTGGCCGTCGTAATCGGCGATGGTCAGCGCGCTGCGCCGTTCGTCCCCGCTGCCCTCGGCGCTCACATAGGCGATACGCGTGCCGAAGGCGCCGCGATCCCCGGTGATCTCCTCGAAAATGATGTCGCTCATCTCGTGCCCCACCCGCCGCAGGGCGTTCTCGCTCGCGGTGAAGCTGTAGCCGACGACCTGCTGCTCGCCGAGGATATCGAACAGCCGGAAACGCAGACGGTAGCCATCGCCATCGGGCTCGATCCCGCCGACGACCAGGTGATCGGTGTCGATTGCACGCCAGTTCGGGTAGCGGATGTCGTCGCCCACACCTGGTTGCGCGATGAGATCCCGCCGCTCGACCGGCTCGAATTCCCCACTACGTGCGAGATCGTTGTCGATGATCCGCGCGATGTCCTGCGGCGGCTCGCCCTCTCCCCGCCATTCGAAGGGCACGACCGCGATCGGCCGCGCCCCGACGACACCCTCGGTAATCGTGA
>SLKC01000021.1 GCA_007134775.1 Ectothiorhodospiraceae bacterium
TCAGCGACCGCCTCGACAGTATCCGGGTGCCGACGCTGGTTCTCCACGGCACCGACGATCAGGTCGTCCCCGCGGCGAACGGAACGTTGCTCGAGGAGGCGATTCCGAACGCTCGACTCGAGCGGTTCGAAGGCGGCTCGCACCTGTTTTTCATCGAGAACGCCGAGGACGTGAACGAGGAACTGCTGGCGTTTCTCGACGAACACGACTGATACGCACTGTTGTAACGGTTTTCGGTCAACCGCAGACTGGTTACGGCTGAACCGGCAATGAGCGACAGCAGATTAGGCGGCGCTTCTCCGAGTCGGGGGAATAGTACATTATGGGGTTGTCGGGACGGTGCTATCGTGGATCCGTATCTGCCCGTCGCTCCGAACGCTGACGTCGTATCCCTCGTAGACAAACCAGAGTTCGTGAGTGCCGGCGTTGTCGGCTCGTCGCGCGTGTTCGACCAACGAGTCGAGTGCGTCCGGTTCGACGGTCTCATATAGGGGCTTGAGTTCGACGGGACTCGTGCTGGCGAGGGCGGCGACCGCCGAAACGACGCCTTCGCTGGCTCGTTCGCCCGTGTCCGGATCGAACGTCGTGACGTACTGCGGCTCGCCCGTCTTCGAACTGTCGGTGGAGTCGTCTGTGGACGGCATACTCGAGATACTGCAGGAAGCCTGGTAGGCTGTATCCTTACTATATAATATTTTTATATGCTGGGATGTTTCGTCGAGAGTACTGTTAGAATCGCTAACGTTGCAGTATCGAGATCACTGTGTCCGCTACGTCGCCATTTCGAACGGTCGCGATACCGCGGCGGTGAGGCTGTGGCAGCTGTCGATCGTGGAAGACCCCGACGGCTGTCAATTAGTAGTGAACGTCCGATCGAGTTCGACCGAGATCTCCGAAAGCTCCGCGAACAACTCGTCCAGCGCCAACGTGTCTCCTTCCCGAAAAACTCAACGAGCGTCGCCATTGGTCGCGGTGACGGGGCTGCATGCGATAAATTCGACAGAACACTTGGAGAATTGATACACTCCAGCGCCCCTATCCGTACCCACGACCGGTGAGGAACGTTTCCGAATCGGGAAGCCGGCAGAAGGAGAAACGGTCGCGAACTGGATCACTTAATCTCTGATCGCGATCCGTTCGACGTTCGTGATCAAGACGGCGAGCAGCACCATCAGGACCGCCACGCCGAGGAAGATGACGCTGATAACGTTCACTTCCGGTGACGCGGAGTGTTGCAGTCGGTCCCAGATATACGTCGGGAGCGTGTTCGTCGCCGTATCTTTCACGAAGTAGGTGTAGACGAACTCGTTGAACGAGATCGTAAAACCGAGCAACGTTGCGGCGATGATGCTCGGCAGGATGTTCGGTAACGTGATCTGATAGAACGTCTCGAGCTCATTGGCGCCGAGGTCTTTCGACGCTTCCTCAAGGGTTTTATCGAACGAGAGGAGCGTCGAGAGGATGATCAGCGTCCCGAACGGGATAATCTGGATGGAGTGGGCGAAAACGACCATCCAGAAGCCGGATCCGAGGCCGAGTTGGCCGAAGAACATCGTCATCGCGACGGCGACGACGATGAGCGGAATAATCATCGGGAGTGTTGCAAGCACCTGCAAGGCCGTCCGCCCGGGGAAATCGTACCGGTCTATGGCGTACGCGATCAGGATTGAGATGCCGATACCGATCGGTGTCGCGAACGCGGCGACGTGCAGCGTCGTGTACAGTGCGTCCAGCGCCTGCTGGTTCCCGAGGAAGCTGACGTACCACTGGATCGTGAGCTCGTCCGGCGGGAAGTTCAACACCTCGCGGTCGGCGAAGGACATGAACGACACGACGAAGATAGGTGCCCACAGGAACAACAGGAGCACACCGATCACGCCGAAGCCGAGTTTCGATCCGTGCCGGTGGACGAACAGTTCGACGAGGTTGATTCCGTGGCGTACTGGGGCGGGAAGCTTCATCGGCGATCACCTGTGGTGGTGGTTGACGATTCGCTCATTGGGACTCCTCCGGTTTGTCGAACAGATCTGTTCCAGACAACAGTGCGACTAGCAGTGCGACGACGACCATAAACGAGACGATGACGCTCAGGGCCGCTCCGAACGGCCAGTTGAACGCCTCCATGAACTGCGATTCGATCGTCATCCCGATCATGACGTTGTCCGTGCCGCCGAGCAGTGCCGGCGTAATGAACGAACCGAACGTCGGAATCGCCACGAGAATGATCCCGACGACAATTCCGTTCATCGTCATCGGTAGCGTGACGGTGGCAAAGGCCTTGAGCGGCCCCGCTCCGAGATCTTTCGCCGCGTCGATGAGATCCGTATCCATGTTCGTCAGCGACGCGTAGAACGGCAGCGTTCCCAGTGGCAACCAGATGTAAGTAAAGCCGATTAACACCGCGGTCTGGCTGTACAGCAGGCTCAACGGCTCGCTGTACAGCGGCGTCGCCATCATGATCGTATCGAGGACGCCGCCGGACTGGAGAATGTTGATCCAGGCATACATCCGGATGATGTAGTTCGTCCAGAATGGAAGGATGATCAACACCAGCAACAGCGTCGCTCGCCGGGAGAAGCGAACGATGCTGTACGCGAGGGTGTAGCCGAGAACCGTCGCGAGAAGCGTCGTCTGCACGGTGATGACCGTCGTTCGCCAGATGATGCCGAAGTAGAGGTCCGACGAGATGATCTGGATGTAGTTGTCAAGCGTCGTCGGCGCTGGCGGCATCCCCGACTGGAAGGAAAACCACAGCATCACCAGCAGCGGCCCGATGAAGAAAAACGCCAGGAAGGCTACCGGGATGCCGACAATCGCTGCTAGGCGGAGTCGTGGCCGGTCGCGGAGCGTATCAGACGCTTTTCGGAAACTGCTGGACACTCGGCCGACGGCTCGTTCGTTATTCGACATGGGTGGCGGGGGTCGCTTTCTCGAACACGTTCACGCTCTCGGGTGCGACGGCGACGGCCACATCGTCCCCGATGTCGAACGCACCCTCGTCGTGAACCGTTATTTCGCCGAGTTCCGTCTCGATGACGAACGTCATCTCGTCTCCCTTGTAGATCCGATTGATGACTGTTCCACCGATCGTGAGCTGTCCATTCTCCGGCTTTTCGTTTGTGACCGACAGCAGGTCCGGCCGGAAGCTGACGTCGACCGATCCGTCGATGCTGAGCGCGTCGGGGCGTTGTGCCACCGATGACGGGACGGTGACGTGATCGCCGCCGACGTCGATCGTGAACGTGTCGCCTTGGCTGTCGACGACTTGCGCTTCGACGTCGTTTGCATCGCCGATGAAGTCGGCAACGAACTTCGAAACGGGGCTATCGTACAGTTGTTCTGCGGTGCCGATCTGTTCAATCTCGCCATCCCGGAGGAGGATCATCCGATCGGACACTGCCAGGGCGACCTCTTGGTCGTGTGTCACGTAAAGGAACGTAATTCCCGTTTCGGCCTGAATTCGTTGCAGTTCACGCTGCATGTGTTGTCGAAGCTTGCGATCCAGCGAGGCGAGGGGCTCGTCGAACAGCACGATTTTCGGTTCGTTGACAATCGCACGCGCGAGGGCGACCCGTTGTTGTTCGCCGCCGCTCAGTTCGTCGGGCATGCGGTCGTTGTACCCCTCCAGATGTACGACTGATAGCATCTCGTCGATCCGTTCGCTCCGTTCTTCCTTTCCGACACCTTGCTGTTTGAGACCGTAAGCGATGTTCTCTGCGACGGTCAGGTGTGGGAACAGCGCCAGGCTTTGAAACACCATGTTCACGTTGCGGTTAAACGGTGGGACGCCGACGACGTCATCGCCGTCGATCGCGATCGCCCCGCTGGTTGGCGTTTCGAAGCCGGCTATCATGCGGAGGATGGTCGATTTACCGGAGCCACTCGGGCCGAGAATCGAGACGAACTCGCCGTCTTTGATATCGAACGACGCGTCGCTAACCGCGACGATATCCCCAAATTCCTTTCGAACGTCCTGGATAGAAACTATTGACATCGTTAATTAATTAACTAAGTGATCGGATGGTTATGCCTTGACGGTCGTCCAAATCTCGTCGTATTCCTGTTGAATATCCTCGTCGAGTGGGGGAAGTAACTCGAGGCGGTCCTCGTATTGCTCGTCCCACTTCAGGAAGTCGATTTGTTCCTCGGTAAGCTCGCCGGCCTCGAGTTCTTCTTCGTAGACGTCCTCGAGTTCGGAGCCTTCGATCGGTGGCCGGTAGCCGCTTTCTGGGAGCATCATCTTGATGTTCTCCGGCCGGCACATCCAGTCTAA
>SLKC01000128.1 GCA_007134775.1 Ectothiorhodospiraceae bacterium
CGCTGATAATCGTCGATGATCGCGTCCGGCATGTCCTGGTGAAAGGCGATCTGGAGATTGCCCTCGTCGAGGACATAAGCCGCCTCGTAGGCATCGAGGTCCATACCCTGCAGCTCCATCTCGAAACCGGCGACATCCTCCTGGTAGGCGAACAGATCCACTCGACCCGCCTCAAGCATACTGGCCGCCTCGGCCGGATCGTCCCGGCGCTCGAAGTCATCGACATCGAAACCTTCGTCAACGAGAAGCTGCTCGGCAATGTCGTCCCGCACCGTCGCCACATCGTAGTCGCGGATATCGGCCAGATCATCGAGTTCGACATCGTCGGCCGCGCGGGCGAAGAGCACGAAGCGGACGTCGACCATCGGCCCGACGAAACGCATGTACGCTTCGCGACTCTCGGTATGGGTCATGACGGCGACGGCCGTGGCCGGCCAGTTCTGGATCTCGTGATAGGCGCGCGCCCACGGTGCGAGCGTGATGTCATCGCGGTCGAGGTCGACCTCCATGCGCTCCCAGAGCGTTTCCCAGACGTCGATCATGAGCCCCTGCAGCTCACCTTCGGCCTCATAGTTGTAAGGTGGGTATTGTTCGGTCCAGTAGCGAATATCAGCGGGCGACTCGGGCACCTCGGCGAGTGCGACGATAGGGACGGTCAACGCCGCGAACACACTCAACGTTACAATCGCTCTCTTCGCCGCCATATCCCCCCCAAAAAAAGAGCGGCCCACCCCCACCGCGGAATGCGGAACGTTTTGCCCGAGACGCACGTTATGGGTGCTATTCGCGCAGTTCGCAAAAAAGATTAATGAGGATCCAGTCGCCTGTCAAAGTGCACGACCGCTTGATGAACGTCCACCAATGGGCGGGGCTTGCTCCCAATCCCCCAAGCCCTGGTGCATCCCAGTAGCGCGTGCCGACCCTCGCGCAGCAATCGACTCCGACTCCGGTTGCACGCGACTCCGATTGCGCTCGGTGGGCGCGACGCCGGTGTGTGCGGGTTTGCGAACTCGAAAGCAGCGGCGACATCGGGGCCGGGTCGTGGTCCAATAGTGACGGATCAATCATGAGGCCCGCACCATGGCGCCAGCCCAGTGGGAGCAGATCGACACAGTGCTGCTCGATCTTGACGGTACGCTGCTCGACCTGCACTACGACAACTACTTCTTCGGCGAGTACCTGCCCGCTCATCTCGCGCAGCGCGACGGGCGGCCGGTTGCGGCGGTGCGCGCGGACTTCGCCGAGCGCTGTCGCTGCGTGGAGGGAACACTGGCCTGGTACTGCCTCGACTACTGGCAGCGCGAACTCGACCTCGATCTACTCCCGTTGAAACGGGCCGTAGCGCAGCGGGTGCAGTGGCGCGCCCACGCCCCTGCCTTTCTCGGCGCACTGGCGGCCGCGGGCAAGCGCCGCGTGCTCGCGACGAATGCCCATCCGCTGAGCCTGCGTGTCAAAGCCGAACGCGTGAGCTATGGACGTGAACTCGAGGCGCGTTACAGCGCCCACGAGCTGGGCGCGCCGAAAGAGGATCCGCTTTTCTGGTCGCGGCTGCAGCGGCGTGAGGGCTTTGATCCGGCACGCACGCTGTTCGTCGACGACAACCCGCGCGTGCTCGCCACCGCGCGCGACTGGGGGATCGCTCAGGTGATCGGTGTCACCCGCCCCGACTCGCGCCGGCCCGCGAACGAGCTGACCGGCTTCACCGCGATTGCGGATTTCGACGAGCTGCCGGCGCCGCCGCCGACGCAGCCGCACGCCGTCACCAAGGCAGATTCCCGGCGTCGCGGATGACGAACGCGCCGTCCTCGCGCCGCGCAAAGACCTCCAGCAGTTCGAACATTTCGCTGCTGGCCTGGGCGGTCGGCTCGATGCGGAGGTCGAGATCGTAGCGCCCGTCCACGGTCGCGCCGCCGCCACCGTCAACGTCGAATGCACCGTCGCGCGCATCAACGGTAAAGCGGTGGCCTTCGTTGCCATCTGGCATCACGGCCACGGTCACGGCGCCGAGTTCGACGTCGAGGGGTTGGCGCACGGCGGCACGGTCCCAGCGCGCGCGGCCCTCGACCCTATGGGGGCGGCGGTCTGCGATTCTCGCCTCGGCGACATGCGCGGTGATATCGCCTTCGACGCGCATCGTCTCGGGGACGTGACGCGCAATACCGTTGGCCGGACCGTGGAACTGCGCCTCGGTGATATTGATGGCACCGCTGCGATCGACCGCAAAGCGTGACTCACCCTGCCCGCCAGCGACATCGAATCGGACTTCACCGGCAACGCGGCCCGTGAGCAGGGCCAGCGGTGATACCTGCCACCGCACCGCCGCCAGTGGCGGGGCCTGCGGCACGGAGATACGTTCGGCACTGCCGCGCCAGATCGTGCCCTGCACGCCGTTCAATGTGACCCCGGCAGGCTCGACCAGTGCCACCGCGCGCGCGGCCGGAAATTGAGCGATCGCGCCGGCCAAGGCACCGATCAGGGCGGCAAGTACGAGCCAGACGAGCTGTCGCCTCATGACCCCGCCCGCTCCAGTGTGAGTTCGGCCTCGACAAATCCGTCATCAAGGCGGTCGAAGCGCGCGCGCGTGACGTGGATGCCGGCGCTACGCTCGAGTTCGCCCAACGCGCTCATCAGGCGATCGAACTCGACTTCGGCGAAGGCGACGCGCGCCGCGTCATTCCCATCGGGTGTGAGCTGGTTGGGCCGCGGCAGACCGGCTGCGCTGATGGCGTCGTCGACGGCGAGATACGCAGGTCGATCGTCATCGGGTACGGTTACGTCACCGCCCTCCGCACGCAGCGCCTCAACCTCGCCGATGGCCTCCTGCATCCAGGCCCGGTCCTGCTCAAGGGCGGCGATGCGCTGCTCGCGCTCGGCGACTCCGTGGACCAGCGGTTCGATGGCGAGGACATAGGCGATACTCAGCACGGCGATCGCGCCACCCCCAGCCACGATCACGCGCTCGCGCGGTGCCAGGCCCAGGTACCACTGCTTCATGGGCTCGCCTCCGTTACGGTCAAACGCGCTGCGACGCGATCACCATCGCGATCGACATTGCTGAGCTCGGCGGGCAGCCCCTGCTCCTCAAGCCCGCGCTGGAGCGCATCGAGGTCGGCGAGCTCACCCGCAGCGACATCGAGTTCGAGCCGGCCGCGCACCCACTCAAGCGCTTCCAGGCGCGCATCGCCCTGTTCTTCGATTACGGTACCCGCGCTCAGCACGGTCTCGGAGAAGCGCGAATCACCACCATCCTGTGCGCGCAGGGCACGCAGCCGGCTCTGGACCTGGGCGCGGGGGTCGGCCGTTGGACGGGCCTCGGGGAAAGCCTCCTGGTAGAGCGCCTGGATGCGCGCCTCCAGCTCTGCCTGTCGTTGCCCCATCTCGATGTAGGCGAGCATGCCCTGCAGACCCAGCACCACCAGTAGCGCCGCAGCTAGTGCTGCGGGGAGGCGCCACTGGCGCAGCATCTCCAGGCGCTTTTCCCGCCGTGAAAAGGACCCTTGCAGGAGATTGATCGGCGCGCGATCGGCCTCGATGAACGCGCCAATGGGCGGGTCCGCCAACGCCTCCACCTCGGTAGGCACATCGTGAAACGGCGCCGGCCACTGGGCGCCAGGCGCAGCGCTCGTGCGCCAAAGGCGGATCGCTTCGGGCGGCGTCTCCGCACCCGCGACCACGGCGAGCAGGTCGGACTCACAGCTGAAACCGAGCGCCGCGTCGGTGCGTACCGCTACGGACTCGGCCTCTTCGAGCACGGTCCATTCACCTGGAGCCGGGCGGGGCAGTGCCAACGGTTCCGGTACGACGCTGTGTACATCCAGGCCCGCCGCATCACAGCGGGCGAGCCAGCCGGCGAGGACGCTGCGGGTGACGACGGCGACGGGCCACTCGTCTCCCTCGACCGCGCCCAGAGCGAAGTGTAGTGCCTCGACATCGGTGACGAGCCGATCCTCCAGGGCCCACGGCACCGCCGTGCGAGCGCGGCGACGGCTGCGGACGGGCAGGCGCACCCGGGTGAGGAGGACCTCGGTCCCCGGCAGCAGCAGGGTCGCCGGTCCGCCGGCGGCTGCCTGCGCCGCGGCAGCGAGATCGCCTTCACCCTTGGCCGACACATCGAACTCCCGACCGAGGAGCCAGGTGCAGTGCTCGGTACCAGGGGTCGGGCGGATCAGGATTGGCTCGGCCATATCGTGCTCAGTTCGCGGTGCGGGTGCGGCGTATGACCCGGGACGCGCCATTATCGTTGCGCTGGAGCCAGCTATAAAGCGTGTACTCGATCGGGCCGAGCTGGACATCGACGCGGACGCGGAACATACCGGAACGTACGGCGAGTTGGCCACTGCGCAGCTCGCCGGCCTCATCGGCCTCGGGGGCACCGGCGACGAGCGGATGTTCGAGAAAGGCCTCGACGGTATCGAACGGCTCCTCGGCGGCGGCCTCGTACAGACCCTCGGCGGTGGTTCGGTCGAGGCCGGGCACGATCGCCTGCAACACCGGCGGCGGCGCGGTGTTGACGTTGATCGGCGTCCCCGCACTCGGCAAGGCCGTGATAAAAGGGTGCAGGCGCTGCCACACGGCGGCATCGATGCCGCGTACCAGGCGCAGCTCGCTGGTCGTGGCGACCGGGCGCAACGCGGCGAGATGGGGCTGTTCCCGCGCCTGATAGTAGGCGTCGTCCGCGCCCGCGGCGTGTGTGGCGTCGCCGCCACCGCCGAGCCAGTCGACGACGGCGCGGGCGACCCGGGGCTCGATTTCGAGCGCCATGAGCAACCGCTGGAAACGCTCCAGGGCAACCGGATTGACGCTACCCCCATCGACCAGCGCGTTGACGTTGAGCCGCCCCTGCTCGTCGCGGATCCGGCCGGCGACCTGGCCGCCCTCCACCGGCATCGGGGGGAGCACCTGTGCCCAGGCCTGATCGCGACTGTCGCGGCGCGAGTCGTCCTCGTCATCGCGCAGATCCCGGGCCAACACCGCGACCGCCCAGTCCTCGCCACCCAGGGCGAGCTGGTGGGCCTGTACCAGCGCCAGGCGATTGCCGGTGCGGCTCTGATCGAGCTGGTCGCTCGTCGTCATCTGCACCGCGGCGACCGTCGCCAAGGCGACGACCAGCAGCACCGTAATCAGGGCCACGCCGCGCTGGGCCGGTGGACCCGCGGATCGCACCGCCCCGCCCATCAGCGTCCGGCCTCGCCGTTGGCGGCGGGGACAGCGCCGACCGGTGCGTGGGCGCCCGGCGCGGTGGCGAACACCCGCACGATCTCGCCCCAATCGGTGAGCTCGACGGTGATCTCGACCGCTCGCGGCAGCTCATCGGCGGGATTGGTGGGCTCGCCCTCCGGCCACGTTGCCTGCCAGTCACCATCATCCCCGAGAAAGCGCACCTCGATCTCCTCGACCGCCTCGAGCACGATCCGGCGCGTCTCGGGGGTGCCGACGACCGCATCGAGGCGGTCGCGCCAAGTCCGCACCAGGGTGTTCTCTTCGAGCCGCCAGTGCACGCGCAGCAAATTGCCGCGGTCGAGGTTCGCCGGGTTGGGCCAGCCCCCGCGCGTGAGCAGCAGCACGTCACGCCCATCCGGACCACCGGTCAAGGCATGTCCTTCACCACGGATGTCGGTGCGCACCGCGCGCGGCAGCGCCTCGCGGATATCGCCGCCGAGGGCATCGAGGGCGTACTGCACCTCGGCCAGACGTTGCGAACGGCGCTCGGCGTGATCACGCGCCTCGAGCACCGAGATCAGCCCGGCGTAGGCGGCTGCGGCGATGATGGTGAACACCGCGATGGCCACAACCAGCTCGACCAGCGTGAGCCCTCGTGCTGCGTGCGCGCGCTTCATGGCTCCGTGCCCGCTTCCACACGATCGGCGCGGTCCTCGGGATGGCCGATGAAGCCGGTGAGGCGGGCAAGCGGCTCACCGGCCTCATCGAGACGCACGGCGACATGGATGCGCCGCACGCGCTCCTCCGGGGTCTCCTCGACCTCCGCCTCCCAGTACCACGTCCGCCCGGCCATCTCGCGCTCGCCCTCGTCGGTACCCGCCGACGGCCACTCGCCGGCCAGACGCATTGCGGTCAGGCGGTCGTCGGCGATCCAGGTCGCCAGGGTGCGATTCTCCAGGTAACGGACATTGTCCGCGCGCTGCCCGCCCGCCTGTACCAGCGCGACCAGCCCCACGGCCAGGACCGCGAGCGCGACCAGGACCTCGATCAGGGTAAAACCGCGCACAGGCGTCAGGCGCCGATCTCTTCGCGTTCGAACCATCGCGCTTCCCCCGGCCCGATGCGCACCTCGAAGCCGCTCCCCGGAGCCAGCAGATAAAGCGTGTAGTCGGGCATGACTTCCCCCCCTGGCAGGAACAGGATCTGCGGCCCGCCATTGTCCTCGTCGCCCTCCTCATCGCGATCCGCGAGCTCGATCTCGACGCCCTCGACGCGGACATCGAGCCGCACACCGTCCTCGATCTCGTGCGAGCGCAGGGGATGGCGAGCGTCAAAGCCGTGCCATTGCCCCTCTTCAAGGCGGACAAAGCGATAGCCCTCGCGCGTAATCTCCAGGCCGACAGGGCGGGCCTGCAGCATGGCCTCCTCACGCGCGAGTTCGAGCCGGGCGAGCAGACGTTCGGCCTCTTCGCGCTGGAAATCGGCGGTCGAGGTCGCGGGCATGCTGAGCAGGGCAAAGGTCGTCAGCAGGGCGATGAGCACGACCACGACCAGCAGCTCGATCAGGGTAAAGCCGCGCGTGCGGCCCGACACGATCATGTGCGGTGTCAGTTGAGCTGCCAGTTGCCGATGACGGCGTCCTCGCCCTCGCCACCAGGCCGGCCGTCCGCACCGAGCGAGTAGACATCGATCTCGCCGTGCTCACCAGGATTGGCGTACTGGTATTCGTTGCCCCAGGGATCTTCGGGGAGACTGCGCAGATACCCCCCCTCCTTGTAATTGGGCGGCTGCGGTTCGCTGGTCGGCTCTTCGACGAGCGCCTCCAGGCCCTGATCCGAGGAGGGGTAGCGGTAGTTGTCCAGGCGGTACATGTTGAGCGCGCTCTCGATCGCGCGAATGTCCTGCGCTGCCCGCGCCTGCCGTGCTTCGCCGGGCTCGTCCATGATCCGGGGGACAACCACGGCCGCGAGAATCGCCAGAATCGCGACCACGACCATCACCTCGATCAGCGTGAATCCACGCCTGCGCGCGGGGACGCTCTGCAATGACTGTCTCATGGGAACCTCTTTCACCTCCTTTCTCCCGCAACGTTGTACCGCCGGATGCAACCGCGGCAAGCCTAGCACGATCCCCGCACGCGGACTGATCGCCATGGTACCGCACACCGGATTCAGGCCTCACCGTAGCGCTCACCCGCACCGAGCCAGCGCTGCACGAGCGCGTCGACCGCGGCCGGATCCTCGGCGAGGAGCTGGTCGGCCGTCTCACGCACCCTGGGCAGCAACGCCGCATCACGCATCGGATCGGCGATCCGGAAGGCCATCGCCCCGGCCTGGCGGGTGCCGAGCACCTCACCGGGCCCCCGCAACTCCAGATCGCGCTCGGCGATGCGGAAGCCATCGCTGGTGTCACGCAGTGTGGTTAACCGGGCGCGGCCGTGCTCCGATAGCGGGGGCTCGTAGAGCAGAATGCAGACGCTATCGTGCGCCCCCCGACCGACGCGGCCGCGCAGCTGATGCAGTTGTGACAACCCGAGCAGCTCCGCGTTCTCGATCACCATCAGCGCCGCGTTGGGCACATCGACACCGACCTCGATGACGGTGGTGGCGACGAGCACGTCACTGTCACCGGCCTGGAAGCGCGCCATCTCCGCCTCCTTCTCGCGCGCCCGGAGGCGACCGTGAAGCACACCGACACGCAGATCGGGGCACTCTGCCTGCAACCATTCCGCCGCCTCGATCGCCGCGCGGCCCGCACGCCCGCCCTCACCCTCGCTCTCGCCCTCCTCGATGCGCGGGCAGACCCAGTAGACCTGCTGACCTTCGCGGCAGGCCACGGCAACACGCTCGACCACCTCCGCACGGCGCCCAGCAGAGACGACGGCCGTCTTCACCGGCCGGCGCCCCGGGGGCAGCGCGTCGATCACCGAGGTGTCGAGATCGGCGTAGGCGGTCATCGCGAGCGTGCGCGGGATCGGCGTCGCCGTCATGATCAATTGGTGCGGCACCCGCTCGCCGTGGTCCCCCTTCTCCCGCAACGCCAGGCGCTGGTGGACCCCGAAGCGGTGCTGCTCGTCGATGATCACGAGGCCGAGGCGGGGGAGTTCGACATCGCGCTGGAACAGGGCGTGGGTGCCGATCACCAGATCGCGCTCGCCGGCAGCGATCGCGGCCACCTCCTGTCGGCGGGCCCCCGCGGTGAGCCGGCCGGTGAGCCAACCCGTGCGTACACCCAGCGGCTCGAGCCAATCGGCCAGGGTGCGGTAGTGCTGCTCGGCGAGCACCTCGGTCGGCGCCATGAGCATGCCCTGCCAGCCGGTTCCAATCGCGGCCAGTGCCGCGCACGCGGCCACCACGGTCTTGCCCGAGCCCACATCACCCTGCAACAAACGCAGCATGGGGTGGCTCGCGGCTAGGTCGCGCAGGATTTCCCCGATGGCCCGCTCCTGCGCCGGCGTCAGCGCAAAGGGCAGGCCGGCACGAAACCGCGCCAGCAGTTGCGCATCGCCAGCGAGCGCAGGCGCGCGCTGGCTACGCGCCTGCTGACGCAACCGGCGCAGGCTGGCGTGGTGGGCGAGCAATTCTTCGAAGGCCAGACGACGACAGGCGGGGTGGGTGCCGGCGGCCAGTTCGGCGATCGCCGCGCCCGGTGGTGGGCGGTGCACCGTGCGCAGCGCCTCAACGAGCGGCGGTAGCTCACCAGGCACGGCCGGCCCGGCGATGTCGGCGAGCAGCTCACCCTGCTCCAGCCGGGCGAGAGCGGCGCCGGTCACTCGTCGCAGCGCCGCCTGGCCCAGCCCTTCGGTCGCGGGATAGACGGGGGTCAGCGCGTCGGCGAGCGGCGGCGCGGTGCCCTGGCCCAGGACGTGGTACTCGGGGTGGACCATCTCGAGGCCCACTTGTCCCCGCCGCGCTTCGCCGTAGAGGCGCAACCGGGCCCCCGGGGTCATCTGGCTTTGCTGGCGCGCCCCGAAGTGGAACAGGCGCAGGGTGAGCCCGCCCGTGCCGTCGGCCAGGTGCGCGACCAGCGCGCGCCGGCGCCGCCGGACCACTTCGACGTGCTCGACGTTGGCCTCGACGACCGCCTCCTGCCCCGCCACCAGCTCACCGATCGGCGTCGTGCGAGTGCGGTCCTGGTAGCGCAGCGGCAAATGAAAGAGCAGCTCGGCGATCGTGCGGATGCCGAGACGCTCAAGCCGTGCCGCAAGCGCCTGGCCGACGCCGGGCAGCGCGGTGACGGGAGCCGTCTCGCCCGCCGGCCGGGTCACGGACACCGCCGCGGTGCGCGCTCAGCTAGCGCTCGAGCGTGACGATGGCATCGGCCTCCACCGGCACGCCCTTCGGCAAAGCGGCCACCCCGACAACCGCACGCGCCGGGAAAGGCTCGGCGAAGTACTCGGCCAGCACCTCGTTGACGAGGGGGAAGTGTGTGAGATCGGTCAGATAGACGTTGATCTTGCTGACCTGGTCGGCGTCGGCACCGGCCGCCTCGACCACGGCCATCAGATTGGCAAAGACCCGACGGATCTTGGCCGTGATATCGCCGTCGTCGACCTCCATCGTCTCGGGCACGAGCGGGATCTGCCCGGAGACGTAGAGCGTGTGACCGGCTATGACGGCCTGCGAATAGGCGCCGATCGCCTGGGGCGCGGCGTCGGTGTGGATGATTCTGCGCGTCATCGCAATCCTCCTGCAGCGGGTGGAGACAGCGGGCGTGGGCTCACTGGTGGCCGCGAGTGTACCGGGGCGACACGCGCGCTGGCGAGCATTGAGAGGAGTTCGCGCCGCTGAGCGTTTAGGGTTGCTCGCGCTTGACGCGCATGACGGCGGGAAGCTGGCGCAGCGTGCGGATGATTCGGGCGAGCTGGCGGCGGTCGCGAACGGAGAGCACGATGCGCAGCCCCGACGTCACGCCATCCCGATTCTCGAAATCCAGGTGCTCGATGTTGGAGTCCTGATCGGCGATCAGGGTCGCGACGCGGGCGAGCACACCGCGCCGGTCCATCATCTCCACGCGCACGCTGGCCGAGAATTCGCCATAGAGATCGGGTGCCCACTCCACCGGCAGCCACTTGTCCGGCCGGCGCCGGTAGTCGGCCACATTGGAGCAGGAGGCACGGTGGATGACCACACCGCGCCCAGCCGATAGAAAGCCCTGGATATTGTCACCGGGAATAGGCCGGCAGCAGCGCGCGAAATTGATGACCATGCTTTCGCCACCCTCGACCAGCACAGGTTCCACACGGCGCGCCGGCCGCGTCGCGGGAGCCTCTGTCGCCGGCTGTTCCGGGATCAGCCGGCGCGCGACCTGGCTGGGCAACCGGCTGCCGAGGCCAATATCGATCCAGAGCTGGTGCACATCGCGGTAACCGAATTCGTGGACCACAGCCTGCAATGCCTCTTCCCCGATGTCGTCGATGGCGAGATCGTGCCGATCGAGGTGGCGGCGCAGCAGCCGGCGGCCAAACTCCACGGCCTCCTCGGTCGCCTGGTGCTTGAGATAGTGGCGGATCGCCGTGCGCGCCTTGCCGGTGACGACGAAATTCAGCCACAGCGGGCTCGGCTTCGAACCCGGCGCGGTGATGACCTCAACGGTCTGCCCCGACTCCAGCGGCGTCGACAGCGGTGCCAGGCGGCGGTCGATCTTCGCCGCGACACAGGTGTGACCGACATCGGAATGCACGGCGTAGGCGAAGTCGATCACGGTCGCGTTTTTCGGCAACTTGAAGATATCCCCCTTTGGCGAGAAGACGTACATCTCGTCGGGGAAGAGGTCCATCTTGACGTGCTCGAGGAACTCGACCGAGCTGCCCGTCGACTGCTGCATATCAAGCAGGTTGCGCAGCCATTCGCGTGCGGCGCCGTGAGTCTTGAGAGGATGCTCGCTGGCCGCGCCCGACTTGTAGATCCAGTGCGCCGCGATGCCCGATTCGGCGAAACGATCCATGTCCGCTGTACGGATCTGGACCTCGATGGCGATACTGTGCGGCCCGAACAGCGCGGTATGCAGCGATTGGTAGCCGTTCGCCTTCGGAATCGCGATGTAGTCCTTGAAGCGTCCGGGCACGGGCATGTAGAGATTGTGCAGGAGGCCGAGGGCGCGGTAGCAGGAATCCACGCTGTCGACGATCACCCGCATGGCGAACTTGTCGAAAACCTCGTGGAAGGAGAGGTGTTTTTCCCGCATCTTGCGGTACATGCTATACAGCGGCTTTTCGCGCCCCTGCACGTCTGCGTCGAAGCCCTCGTTTTTCAGGCGATCGGCCATGACCACCTCGATCTTGTTCATCATCTCCTTGCGATTGCCGCGCGCGCGGCGAACGGCATTCGCCAGGATGCGGTAGCGCATCGGATACAGGGCGGCGAACGCCAGGTCCTCCAGTTCGTGGCGCAGGATATTCATGCCCAGACGATTGGCGATCGGCGCGTAGATGTCGAGGGTCTCGCGCGCGATCCGGTGGCGCTTTTCCTGCGGCAGGCCCTGTAGGGTGCGCATGTTGTGCAGGCGATCCGCGAGCTTGATGAGGACGACGCGGATGTCGTCGACCATCGCCAGCATCATCTTCTGCAGATTGGCCGCCTGCTGTTCGGCGCGCGAATTGAACGACAGATGGGAGAGCTTGCTCAGCCCGTCGACGATGCTGGCGACGGTCGAGCCAAAGGACTTTTCCAGCATCTGGTGCGTGACACTGGTATCCTCAAGGACATCATGGAGCAACGCAGCGATGATGCTATCGGTGTCGAGGGAGAACTCGGCAACGGTCCGCGCCACGGAGAGGGGGTGCGTAATGTAGGCCTCGCCGGTGATTCGCTGCTGCCCTTCATGGGCCCGCGCACCGAACTCATAGGCCCGACGAACCTCCGCCAGCGCCGTCTCGTCGAGTCGACGCACCAACGTGGCGCAGAGATCATCGATGCTGTATCCGTCGGCAGCGGCCTCAGCGGGCCGCGAACCGTTATCGAGGGCCTGTTCTACCATGCGCGGTGTCCTGGACAGACATCGCGCGGGCAGCGGTCACGGTGCGCCGTTCAGCGCTCCTCCGAGGAGTCGACGTCATCGGCCTGCGATGTTTCACCGGCTTCCGATGGGTCTTCTCCGTCCGTTGCCGATTCACTGCCCGCAGCGCTCGGTCCCTCTTCGACAGCGGCTAGCTCCTCGGCGACCTCGGCCATATCGCCCTCGACAGCGTGTTCGACGGAGAAATCCTCCTCATCGAGCACCTCGCGCCCGACCAGCCCTTCGGCAATCTCGCGCAAGGCAATAACGGAGGGTTTGTCGTTCTCCCGCGCCACGCGTGGCTCGGCCCCCAGCGAAATCTGGCGTGCACGCTGCGATGCGGCGAGCACCAGGTCGAAACGATTGTCGATTTGTTCCAGGCAATCCTGGACGGTGATGCGGGCCATCCGGCTCTCCTCGGCTTAATCCCGTGACCGCGGGCGCGCGCGAGCTGCCCCGGGGGGGGTGCTCCTGTCTTGACTGAATCGACAATTCTACTTGACAGAGGGCTCGGGCGCCAGCAGTGCCTCGATCAGCGATCGCCAGCGGCGCTCCTGAAGCGCACACCGCACCCGGCCCGCGCGCACGATGGCCGTAAGATCCCGCAGGGCATCCTCGAAGCGGTCGTTGATGACGACATAGTCGGCATCCGTATAGTGCGACATCTCTTCAATGGCGGCCTCCATGCGGCGACCGATGACCTCGTCAGGATCCTGGCCCCGCCCGGTCAGGCGTTCCCGCAAGGCCTCGCGGGAGGGGGGCAACAGGAAGATGGAGACCGCGTCGGCAACGGCGGAGCGCACCTGCCGTGCCCCCTGCCAGTCGATCTCAAGCAGCACGTCGTCACCGGCCGCGAGGTGCTCGTCGACCACGCGGCGCGACGTGCCGTACTGGTTGCCAAATACGCGGGCATGCTCAAGGAAGGCGCGCTCGGCGACCATGCGGTCGAATGTTGACTCATCGACGAAATGGTAGTCGATCCCGTCGCGCTCCCCCTCGCGTCGCGGCCTCGTGGTGTGCGAGACGGAAAGCGTGAGCCCTTCGATCGTGTCGAGCAGCGCCCGTACAAGGGTGGTCTTGCCGGCACCCGACGGCGCGGACAGGGTATAGAGCGTCCCGCTGGCGATATCGGACTGATCCACAGATGCTCCGCAGCGGCTGCAGGGAGGGTGAGGATAGCAGAGCGTGGGGCGATCGCAGTACTGCGTGACGGGCGTGCGCCGAGACACAACCGCGGGGAGGCCGTACTGCTACGGCCTCCCCACCGGCTTGATACGTGCCCGGGCTTCCCTGCCCTCGACGCGTTCCCCTCCCTGCGCCGGCCCCTGGCCATCCCGGCCGCGCCGGCGGCGGTCCTGCCTGGACCGCTCTGGACCGTTCCCTGGCGAACCTTCTCCATTCGCCGGCTTCGCCCCCTCCCTGGAGCGCCGGCGCCGTGCGGTGCTTCCTTGCTGCCTTCCTGGCCTGTGCGATCCGGTGCCTCCTGCACCGGGGCGCGACTCGGTCACGCATACCGGGTCCGCCATCCCTTTGCTTGGCGATTCCTTGCCTACCCGGCCTCCTGCCGGGCGATTGCGCCGTCCCTGACACACCACCCTCCTTGGTGGTACACGGTCGCTCGACCGCCCTTTTGTCGGTGCATCCCGGCACCCTCCGTCCGTGGCCGGCTTCCTGCCGGAGCCACCGCACATCCATTGCAATGCAACCCCTGGGCCAACTTTACAACACACTGAAATGACGCAAATTTTTCCGACACTCCCCAGTACCCCGGTCGGTGCTGCGTACAGTGCTGTTACACCCATTGCGGACGGGAGGGGCGCCGAACAGGCGGTAGCGACCGTTGACACCTCGGCACCCCCCCCCTGACGCGGCCCTGCGCAATACGCCAGGACCGCTGCAAGGCTTTGATTGCCCGAGCGAAAAGTCCTCGCCGCACGGGATCGAGGCCGA
This sequence comes from Ectothiorhodospiraceae bacterium, assembly GCA_007134775.1. Lineage (GTDB taxonomy): Bacteria > Pseudomonadota > Gammaproteobacteria > XJ16 > Halofilaceae > Halofilum. Next base: position 14,107 of record SLKC01000128.1, read on the forward strand.
ATTACGAGCCAAGCGGGATCGCGCAATCTCCCGCAGCGCAAGGACTCGCCAGGTGTTTCAGTTCTGCAACACCATCCAGGCCTCAATCACTACGCGCATGATTTTCCCCCGCAATGGTGTATCCTAAATGGACAGTACGAGCACGGAGCGCGTACAAAGGGACATCCGGTGAGGAATGCACAGCCAATGGGTGCAACGACAGCGGAACACGGGCGGCCAGGTCGGCTACTCCTGTTCACCGCCGATCAGGAGAGCGCCCGATCCGTGAGCACAGCCCTGCATCCGCAGCAATGGCGAATCGAAGTCGTCGAACTCGCGAAAGCCGCGCCGGAGCAGGCGTACGCAAGCAGACACGAACTCGGCCTTTTCGATTTCCGTTCACTCAGCGCCCGCGACTGGCCGGCGGTCGAGGATCGGGTCGTCGGCGCCGATATCGATTGGGTAGCGCTGTTGCCGCCTGGCGCGCTTGATGACCCCGCACTGTGCCAGATCGTTTCCCGGCATTTTGTCGACTACCACACCACACCGATCGACGCCGACCGCCTGAGCGCGATTCTGGGCCACGTACGCGGCATGGCCCAGTTGCGCGTGCGTGCGTCACAGAGTCCGCCGACGCAGGCCATCGGCAGCAATAACCCCACCATGCATCGGATCAACCGGGAACTGCGCAAGGCTGCGGCCAGCCATGCGCCCGTGCTGATCGGGGGGGAGACGGGGGCCGGCAAAGAACTCGCCGCTCGTACGTTGCACACGATGTCGGCGCGTGCCAACGGCCCGCTGGTCATCGTCGACTGTGGCGCGCTGCCCCAGCACCTGATCCAATCGGAACTGTTCGGTCACGAACGCGGCGCCTTTACGGGCGCCGACCGCCGCCGCACCGGCCGACTCGAGGCCGCCGAGGGCGGCACGCTCTTCCTCGACGAGATCGGCGATCTGCCCCTTGAGCAGCAGGTCAGCCTGCTTCGCTTCCTCCAGGAAGGGACCATCCAGCGTCTCGGCAGTACGCACCCAACCACGGTCGATGCCCGCGTCATTGCAGCCACCCATGTCGATCTCGCCGAGGCCGTCCGACAGGGCCGCTTTCGCGAGGACCTCTACTACCGACTCAACGTCATCACCATCACGCTCCCCCCTCTGCGCGAGCGGCGTGACGAGATCGACGAACTCGCCACGGCCTGTTTCGAGGAGCTGCGGGCCGGCACCACGTGCCGGGCGCGCGGGTTCTCGCGCGATGCGCAACTGCAGATGCGCCAGTATCGATGGCCCGGCAATTTCCGCGAGCTGCGCAACCGGATCCAGCGCGCCATCGTCATGGGGGAAGGTCGCCTGATTACGGCGA
>SLKC01000039.1 GCA_007134775.1 Ectothiorhodospiraceae bacterium
CAGAGGCGGCACGCCGCGTCCGCCCGATTGCGGGCGGCACGGAACGACGCTCGACCGACGACGAATACCGCCGCCTCCTCGTCTTCGCCGCTGCGGAGACGGAGGCCCTCGCGCGCAGCCAACTCGCCCCGCTGCATGCCCTTCTCGGCACCTGGGCGCAGCGGCTGCGCCTGCAGCGCGGGTCCATCGAGGTCGCCGCAGACGCCATCGCACTGACGGTCGATCTGGAACAACCGCAACCGCCTGCATTCCGCCGCCCACGCGGGGACGAGCAGCCGGGCGCGTTGCGCACGCTGCCCCTGGACGGCGTGATCGACGCCCTCGCCGAGCTGCAGCGTCGTACACCCCGGGACGAGGCGGTCGTTGGCCGCCGGGATACGCTGTACCGCCGCTCCATCGCCGTGCTGCTGGACCACTTCCAAGCCCGGCCGACGCGCGCCACGGTGCGCGAGGCCGACGGGCGCACCGCGGCCGTCGCGCTCGGCCTGCGCGACATCGAGCAGCGCCTGCGCCCCCCGAAACCCGAACCCCCGGAACCGGACGGAGCGGATCGCGAGCCTCGCGCCGATATCGGTCTCAGCGGCTCGGAGCTGGCGCTGCAGACCGTCGGCCCCGAGGCCAGGCTTGACGAACGCGAGCGCCAGCGTGAGGAAGCGGCGGTGGGTACAGCGCATGCTGCCGAGACCGCCGAGACGGAGGCGAGCGCCGTCGAGTGGCGGATCGTGGACCGCAGCCCCGACGGCTTTCGCCTGCAACGCATCGCCGAATCGCCCTGTCGTGCCGTGGTCGGCGAGTTGCTTGCGGTGCACGAACCGGCCGCTGCGGGTGATGTCTGGGTCGTTGGCGTCATTCAGTGGCTGCGGGTCATCGACCACGAACGCCTCGAGTTCGGCGTGCGTCGTATCGGCCGGGACGCCGCGGCGACCACGGTGCGGGCCGAGGGCGCGCGCGAGCCCGCGCTGGTCTTCCCCGGAAGCAACGGCCTCTGCCCACCCGCGACCGTGTTGGTGCCGGCCTATACCTTCTCGACCGGTACGGTCGTGGATCTGCAGATCGACGGCGAGACGGTGCCAATCCGGCTCAAGGAACTCGCCGAGCGCACGGCGACGTTCTGCCGTTTCGCGGTCAGCCAAGCCGGAGGCGAATCGGCGTCCGGCGGGTGAGGACCCGTCAGTCGATTGTCGGTCTTTGGAGTCGCCGGGCCCTCGCGCTGGCCGCCGTTGTGCTCGGTGGAACCCCGGCCCGCGTTCCGAGTCACTTGGCGGTGGAAAAGGCTGAGACTTGCGCTTCGCGTCCGGTTCCTGAAATATGCGCACAGGGCGGGCGCTGCATGGCAGGATTGGGAAGGGTAGGGAGGAACCCGCGCACGCCAATCCCTGTCACTGAAAGAGAGCGGCAGGCGCGGGGTGAGGTGTTCGCCGTGCGCGCCTGAGACCTCACCTGGATGGAGTAATGGCCCTACGCCCCGACCTGCCGGTGCAGCAGGATTCCCCCGACGCGACGGTACCGGCTTCACCGACGGCACTGGCGTCATGGCTCGCGACGCTGCCCGCGGGCGGTGAAGGCTTGCGCGGCCTGCTCGACGGGCTCAAGGCGCTGAACCGGCGCCTGCTACCACCGCAGGAACGCGCGGCGCTGCTCGCTGTCCTTCAGCCGGCCGTGCGTGAACGCCTCGATCTCGATCAACACCGCGTCCGCGGCCAGCGCTTCCCCCTGCCCGCGCGCTCGCGCCAGCGGTTCGAAGTCGATCAGGCACTGCGCGAGGAGAGCGCGTTCGGCCATCTCCAGATCGCAGTGGACCTTGCGGCTACCACGCCGGGGGATGAAGGGATCGCGCAAGCCTTGACGCGCGCCCTGCGCTACTACGGCGAATACCTGCTGCGCACCACGCAACTCTACACGCCACCGCCGGAACGCTTCTGGCACAACGTCCATGCCGCCTATGCACTCGCGGAGCAGACCGGGCAGGAGTCAGTGGCGGCCGATGGCGGTGCACCGGTGGACCAATACAAGCGCATCCTGCTGTTCGATACCGGTCACACCCACGGTCTGCTGCGCAATGACGCCGAACGCGTCTACGAGCTGCTCGCCGTCTGGGCGCTGCGCACCGAGCTCGACACTGAAGCCCCTGCGCCCAGTCGTTATGCATTCGGCATCGACCTCGCGCAGGCCCAGCCTCCGCGGCGACTCCAGCTCGTGCCGCGCAAGGCGGAAACGGCGCTACGGGTGTTTACCGTCGACGGGGCGATCGCCGCGGCCGAGCGCCTGCAACGGATCCGCGGCCCGGCCGACGCGACCGGCACCGTGAGCCCGGCGGGGCTGACACGCCTGCTCGGCAACTGGCGCCAGGAGACGCTACGGCGCAGCACACGGCGGCGCCGGGAACAGCGGGTGGATGTCGAGGTCACGCTCGGCATGATCCGCGACCGGCTTGAGGGCCGCGCGGACACGGGCGATGGCGGCGACCAGGGCGCCGGGAGGGCCGGGGCAGCCAGCGGGCTACCCGTATGGAAACAGGCCGACGAGATGCGCGACCCCTACGCCGGCTTCGTCAGCCACCCCTTGCGCGCCGGCCAGGGCCAGATGGCGACGCGCCGCGACGATGTCTGGAGTCGCAGCGTGGAACGCAAAAGCGACGCCTATTTCCGTGGACGCAGCGCGGTCGAGGCCGCCGGGCTGGAACCGGCGGTGCGCAATCCCCATCAGGCGTGGCGGCTGCTCGACATCAGCCCGAACGGTTTCGGCCTGGAGTGGGTCGGGCGCGGCAATTCCAACGCAACCGTCGGCGAGCTGCTAGGCCTCGCCGTTCGGCGCCATGATCAGGTGCGCTGGCGCCTCGGGGTGATCCGCTGGCTGCGCTTCACCGGTCCCACGCGCTTCGTCCTCGGTGCGCAGGTGCTCGCGCTCGAGGCGCGTGCTGGCGGGGTGACGCGCCCGGCACGCAGTGGCGTGCACGATCCCGAGGAGCCCGCGCTGCTCATCGGCGCCGATCCTGCCGATGACGATACCACGGAGGAGAGCGCCATCCTGCTACCCGCCGCCATGTTCGCGGCTGGCGACGAGCTGGAGCTGCGCCGTGACGACCAGGACGTCCGCATCGCGCTGGGCGAACGGCGCGAGGAGACCGGCTCGTTCGCGCTGTTCGAGTTCAGCATCCGGCCAAGGGAGACGGCCGACGAGATCCCCGAGTGGGAGATCCTGTGACGCGGCGCCCGCCTTAGCCCTCCCGGCGTCGGCGACGTGCGCGCGGGTGCGCACGTTCGTAGACATCGGCGAGGTGGCTGAAATCGAGGTGGGTGTAGACCTGCGTCGTGGCGATGTCGGCATGCCCGAGCAACTCCTGGACCGCGCGCAGGTCTCCGCTCGACTCCAGCAGATGGGTGGCGAAGGAGTGGCGCAACATGTGGGGGTGGAGGTGCTGTGGCAGGCCGAGCTGCTGCGCGCGCCGTGCCAGGCGCTGCTGGATGGCGCGCCGTGACAGGCGCCCGCCGCGGCGGCTGACGAACAGCGCCGGCTCGCCCGGCCGCGCCCAGTCAGCGCGATCGCGCAGCCACGCTCGCAAGGCGCTGCGGGCCGGGCCGCCGATCGGCACGATCCGGGTCTTGCGCCCCTTGCCCATGACCCGCGCACTGCCCTCGGCGAGATCGACCGCCTCGACATCGAGCCCGGCGAGTTCGGCGAGGCGCACGCCCGCCGAATAGAAGAGTTCGAGAAGGGCGCGATCGCGGCGCGCGAGCGGGCCCGTATCGGGCAGTGCCATGAGCTGCTCGATGGCCTCGATCTGCAGCGTCTTCGGCAGCGGACGCGTGTGGCGCGGCGGGCGCAGCTCCGCGGCCGGGTTGGCGCCGACGCGGCCCTCGCGCAGCAGCCAGGCGAACAGGGCGCGGATCGCGGCGAGTCCGCGCGCAATCGTGCGCGGCCCCGACCCCGCGCGGTGGCGACTGGCGAGGTGGCGGCGGACGTGATCGGCGTGGACCTCCGCCCAGGCGCCGCAGCCCGCGGCCGCGAGCGTGGCGGCGAAGCGCTCGAGATCGCGTCGGTAAGCGGTGCGGGTCGCCACGGCGGCGTTACGCTCGACGCGCAGATAGTCGTCGAAGGCGCGCAGGTCGGCGACGAGCGCGCTCGACGCGGGGTCGTTCAACGGATCATTCGCGGGCGAGATGGCGGCTGACCCCGCTGGTCACCAGCTCGCCGAGCTGCGCCAGGAAGTGCGTGCCCATGTCGGGGTGGAAGTGGCGGCTATCCCGGCTGCCCAGCGCGACCACGCCGAGCGGCCGGCCCGCGACCAGCGGCACCACCGCCGCCGAGCCCAACTCGGCGACATCAACGCCGAAGAGTTCGGCGATCCGGTCGTGGTCGAGGCCGCCGCAGACGGGGCGGCCCTTGTCCAGGCACTCGGCGAAGGGGGCGAGTTCGCCGGCATCGGGCGCGAGGAAGCGCGCCGGGTCGCGCGCCACGCTGCGGCCGTCGGCGGTGTCGATCAACCGGATCCAGACGACATCGGCGGAGAACTCGTTGAGCAGCGCGTCGCGCACCAGTGCGAGCACGGCGTCGAGCGAATCGGCCTCGAGCAGGCCGCGGCCGAGGCCGACGAGGCTGTTGCCGACGCGCTCGTTCTCGCGCGCGGTCTGCAGCAGCTGGCTGAGCTGTCGCTCCAGGCGCTCGTTGTGCTCGCGCAATACCTGCACTTGGCGCTCGACCAGCGAGACCGCGCCGGACCCCGGCTGATGGGGTACGTACAGACTGGCGAGGAGTTCGGGGCGCTGGGCGAGGAAGTCGGGATGGCGCTGCAGGTAGGCAGCGACGACGTCGGCATCGGGCTCGTCAACGGGTATCGGTTCGCTTCGGTTCATTGTTCTCCGGAGATCTCGCCGCGGAATACGGTCGTGGCCGGACCGGTCATCCACAAGGGATTATCCCCCCCGCTCCACTCGATCACAAGCGCGCCACCGGGGAGTTCGACGGTGACCGCCTCGGCGAGCCACGACCCGCGCCGCCCGACGGCGACGGCGGCGCAGGCGCCCGTGCCGCAGGCGCGGGTCTCACCCGCCCCGCGCTCCCAGACGCGCAAGCGCACGTGGGCTGGATCGATGCGCTCGACGAAGCCCGCGTTGACCCCGTGCGGGAAGGCGGGGTGGCGCTCGATGCGCGGGCCCAGCGTCGTCACCGGCGCGTCGGCCACTGTGTCCACCGCGACGACGGCGTGCGGATTGCCCATGGAGACGGCGCCGATGCGCAGCGACTGGTCGCCGAGGTCGAGTTCGTAGGTGTCGGCCTCGGCGTCCGCGGTAAAGGGCAGCGCCGCAGGCCGGAAATCGGGCACCCCCATGTCGACAGCGACCTGCCCGTCTTCGAGCCAGCGTGTCGGGATGCGGCGGGCGGCGGCGGCGAAGGTAATGCCCGTGCGCCCCGTGTAGCCGCGTTCGCGCACCAGACGGGCGACGCAGCGCACGCCGTTGCCGCAGTGCTCGACCTCGCCGCCGTCGGCATTGTAGATGCGGTAGCCGAAATCGTAATCGTCCCCGCCCGGCTCCACGACGAGGACCTGGTCGCAGCCGACGCCGTGGCGGCGGTCGGCGAGCCAGCGCACCATGGCCGCGTCGACTTCGACCGGCTCGGCGATGGCGTCGATGACGACGAAGTCGTTGCCCAGGCCGTGCATCTTGGTGAAGGCGAGCGGTTTCATGGTGATCCGAGCTCGCCCCAGGCAACCCAGTGGTGGTCATCGAGCGTCTGTACATGCAGCGCGAGTCCCGCCGCCGCGAGCTGGGCACGCACCTCGTGGGGGGTGAACGCGGCATGCAGCGAGGCGCGGAAGTCGCGCTGCAGCACGGCGGGCTCGTCGCTGGCGACGCGCTCGACGAGCGCGTCCACCTCCGCCGTCGAAGCGGGGCGGGCGAGATCGGCGACAAAGACGCGCGTCCCCGACGCCGCCGTTGCGATCAGCGCCTGCCACAGCACCGCGGGATCGGGCAGGTGGTGGAGCAGGCTGTTCGAGATGACGGCGTCGTAGCCCGTCGCCGGCAATGGGCCACCGGGGAGGCGAGCCCGGTGCAGGCGGATGCGCGTGGTCAGGCCCTCGGCCGCGAGCCGGCGCTGGCCCTCGGCGAGCATCGCCTCGGCGCCGTCGATGCCGTCGATCGAGCAGTCGGGGCAGGCGCGGGCGACGCGCACGGAGAAATCGCCCGGGCCGCAGCCCAGGTCGAGGACGCGGCCGCGCAGCGGGCCCAGGCGCGCGACGAGCGCAGCGACGAGGGCGCCGTGGGCGGTGGCGAAGTCCGCCTGCGCATAGGCGGCAGCCTGGGCCGGATCGTCCATCAGCTCGGGCTCGGGCGTGCGGGCCAGCATCAGGCGCTACCTCCATCGGCGAGGCGCTTCTCGCCCCGCCACAGATCGGCGAGCGCCTCGCGGGCACGCACCAATTGTGCGCGATCGCCATCGACCAGGACCTCGGGCGGGCGCGGGCGGGTGTTGTAGTTCGAGGCCATGACGAAGCCGTAGGCCCCGGCCGAGCGCACGGCGAGCAGATCGTCGGGCGCGAGCCGCAGCTCGCGCTGCAGGCCGAGGAAGTCCCCGGTCTCGCAGACCGGCCCCACCACGTCGTAGGTCTGTGTGCCAACATCGTCGCGCGCCTCGACCGGGACGATCTCCTGCCAGGCGTCGTAGAGCGCCGGGCGCAGCAGGTCGTTCATCGCCGCGTCGACGATGGCGAAGTCGCGCTCCGGACCCGCCTTCAGGTACTCCACGCGCGTGACCAGAATACCCGCGTTCGCCGCGATCGCCCGGCCCGGCTCGACGCGGATCTCGTAGGGCGCGTCACCGAGGCGCTCGTTGATCGCCGCGGCCCAGGCCGTGGGATGCGGCGGCGTCTCGTCGCGGTAGCGCACGCCGAGGCCGCCACCGAGATCGAGATGCTCGACGCGGATGCCCTCGGCGGCAAGATCGCGGCAGAGCGCGAGGATGCGATCGAGGGCATCGACGAAGGGCTCGACCGTGGTGAGCTGCGAACCGATGTGGCAGTCGACGCCGACCACGCGCAGATGCGGCGAGGCTGCGGCGTCGCGGTAGAGGGCGGGCGCGGACTCGATGGCGACACCGAACTTGGCCGTGCGCAGGCCGGTCGCGATATAGGGGTGCGTGCGCGCGTCGACGTCGGGATTGACCCGGATCGACACCGGGGCAGTCACGCCGAGGCGCCCGGCGACGGCGGCGAGGCGCTCCAGTTCGGCGGCGGACTCGACGTTGAAACAGCCAATGCCGGCGTGCAGTGCCCGCTCGATCTCGTCGACACGCTTGCCGACGCCGGAGAAAACGATGCCGGCCGGGTCGGCGCCGACGGCGAGTACACGCTCAAGCTCGCCGACGGAGACGATGTCGAAGCCGGAGCCGAGGCGCGCGAGGACATCGAGCACGGCGAGATTGCTGTTCGCCTTCACCGCATAGCATACGCGATGGGGACGCCCGGCCAGGGCACGGTCGAAAGCGTGCCAGTGGCGCTCCAGGGTCGCCCGGGAATAGACGTAGAGGGGCGTGCCGAAACGCCGCGCGAGTTCGCTCACCGCGACCGATTCGGCGAAAAGGCGGCCGTCACTGTCGTTGAAGTAGTCCATCCCTCACTCGCTCGCCGCCGTGTCGTCCTCGTCGGGGAGATACAGCGGCCCCTTCTGGCCGCAGCCCACGCTGGCGGCAAGGACAAGCAGCAGGGTGAGCAGCGGTAGCGCGCGCGACATGATCGGGATCCCTCCGGGGGCCGGCCGCGGAGTATAACAGCGGCGCGGGCGCCGTACCGACGCCTTGCACCCATCATTCGCCCGCCGCGCGCGCGCCTCTGTCACGGCGAGCCGTGCTGTGGTTCCATAACGGCCCATGGGCACCGCAGCAAACGATGGAAGCATGGCCGAGACCCTACCCGAATGCGTCGAGATCCCCGCCCCCGGCACGCACCGCTGGACCGTGCTCTGGCTGCACGGCCTCGGGGCCGACGGCCACGACTTCGAGCCGATCGTGCCGGAGCTGCGCCTGCCTGCCGACCACGGCATCCGCTTCGTCTTCCCGCACGCGCCGCACCGCCCCGTAACCATCAATGGCGGCATGCGCATGCGCGCCTGGTACGACATTACCGGCCCCGACCTCGCCGGGCGCGAGGACGAGGCCGGCATCCTCGGCTCCATCGCCACCGTCGAGGCGCTGATCGCGGCCGAGGGCGCACGCGGCATTCCCCCCGAACGCGTGATCCTCGCGGGCTTCTCCCAGGGCGGGGCGATCGCCTGCCACGGCGGGCTGCGCCACCCGGAGACGCTCGCCGGCATCGTCGTGCTCTCCGCCTATCTGCCGCTCGCCGACCGCCTCGACGGCGCGGCGATCCGCGCCAATCACGATACGCCGATATTCCAGGCCCACGGCCGGCAGGACCCGGTGGTTCCCCCGAGCCTCGGCCACTACAGCCAGCAGCGGATCGCCGCGCTGCGCCCAGCGCCGGAGTGGCGCGAATACGATATGGCCCATGGCGTCTGCGCTCAGGAGATCGACGATCTGCGCGCCTGGCTGCAGGGACGCGTCGGCGCGATCTGAACGGCCGCTGCCCCTGGACACCCGCGGCTGCGGGGTCGCGGCCATCCCGCGTGTGGCGGGCACCGGCGAGCGCCCCGGTCGCTGGAAATCGCGCAGCGCTCGGCAGCCGCAGGCGCTAGTCGCGCGCCGGATCGACGGTATCGATATCGACGCGCAGCGCCTCCAGGGTCTCGCGGATGGTCTCGGGCATATCCTCCTGGTAGCGCCCGCCGAGATGACTCGCGAGGAAACGCTCGATCTCCGCGAACATGGCGAGGCGGTTGCTGCTGCGCGCCATGCCGTGGCCCTCATCCGCGGCGACCAGGTACTCCACGGTGCGGTCGAGGTCGCGCAGCGCTGCCACGATCTGGTCGGATTCGCGCTGGACCACGCGCGGGTCGTTCGCGCCCTGGACAACCAGCAGCGGCGCGCGGATCGACTCGGCCGAATAGAGCGGGGACTGCGCTTTGAGGCGTTCGCGGTCCTCCGGATCGTCCGGGTCGCCGACGCGCTCGGTGAAGATCTGCTTGACCGGCCCCCAGTAGGGCGGGATCGATTCGAGCAGCGTGATGATGCTCGACGGGCCCACGATCGATACCCCGGCGGCGTAGAGATCGGGCGTGAAGGCGAGGCCAGCCAGCGTAGCGTAACCGCCGTAGGAGGTGCCCATGATGCCGACGCGTTCCGGGTCCGCGATGCCCTGCTCGACGAGGTAGTCGACGCCATCGGTGATGTCGTGCTGCATGGGCCCCGTGCCCCAGCCCTCATTGCCGGCGGCGAGGAACGCCTTGCCGTAACCGCTGGAGCCGCGGAAGTTCGGCTGCAGCACCGCGTAGCCGCGATTCGCCAGGAACTGCGCCTGGGCGTCGTAGCCCCAGGTATCGCGCGTCCACGGCCCACCATGGGGCAGCACGACCACGGGCAGATCGCCCTCACCAGCGCCGCGCGGGCGCGTGAGATAGGCCGGGATCTCGAGGCCATCGCGTGCTTCATAGCGGATCGGCTCCATTGGCGCGAGATACTCCACCGGGAGATCGGGCCGCGGGCGGTAGAGATGCTCGACCTGTCCCGTGCCGCGATCGTAGATATAGGCCGCCCCCGGGTCGGTGTCCGAGGTCAGTGACACCAGCCGCTGGCGCTCGTCGGCGGTGACGGCGCCGAAGCCGATGTCGCCGCGATCCCCCAAGGCCTCCTCGATGCGCTCGTAGTCGCGCGCGAAGCCCTCATCCTGCGGATAGACGCGGCGGCGGTCGTCCGTATAGTGGGTCGCCAACAGCCGCCCCGTACCCGGCGAGAACTGCGCCCCGCCGAAATCGACCCGCTCCTCGGGATCGCGATGGACCGGCTCCGTCTCCCCCGTGGCGACATCGAGCAGCACCAGTTCGCTGAGGTCACGCTCGCCCGCGTTGGTCACAAAATAGACGCGCTGGCCGTCGGGGTGAAACTGCAGCGGGCTGCAGGTCTCGTCGACGCTGCAGGTAGAGACCGGATCCTCGTCGAGGCCGTCGTCGTCGATACGGTGGACCGCCCAGCCCCCATCCGGGCGCTGGATCGTGCCGAGGCGCAGACGGCCGTCCAGATCGGCGGTGAACGAGGCTACGCCCGCGTCGTTACGGAAGACCTTCTCCTTCTCGCCCGTCGCAATCGACATCCGGTAGACGTCGTGCAAGGCGGGATCGCGATCATTGAAGGCGACGAGCGTTTCGTCGGGCCGGTCGAACGGGCGCGCGACGACCCGCACCTGGACATTACCGTCCGGCGTGAGATCGGTCGCCGGCGGCACCCGCTCGCCCTCTTCCGGTTCGGCGCCGGGATCGACGCGGTAGAGGCGGAAATCCTCATCGCCGCCATCGTCCTGGAGGAAGAGGACATAACGGCTGTCGCGGGACCAGTAGTAGCTGCGCACGGGCCGGTCGCGGTCATCGGTCAACGGCCGCGCCGTGTCGAAGTCCGCATCCACGTCCTTGATCCAGACATTCGGTACCCCGTCGAGCGGCTGCACGAAGGTAACCCACTCGCCATCGGGGGAGAGTTGCCCGCCGCTGATCTCCGGGTCGCCGAAGAACAGCTCGCGGTCGATCAGGGGCGGCTCACCGGCCATCTCATCGTCTTCAGGCGCCAGGGAGGCACAGGCGGCGAGCATCAGCGTCGTCAGGATCAACAGGGTGCGGGCAAACATGGGTTCTCAGGGATCGTGGGCACGGTCGGCGACGATGCCAGTCCCCTTCCGAACCCGCAAACCCGCTCGGGTTCCCGGGGGCGAGATGCGGGGCCTTGGGGCGGGACCGTTTGCAGCAGGGATGCTGCAAGCGAGCCTACACGGAAGTATTCACGGCGTGTCCCGACCCAAGGCCCCGCATCTCGCCCCCACGAGACGACGAGTGGAACGCATGACGAGCTACATTACGGGGCCGCGTGAGGCCCCCCCGTCACAGCCGTCAGCCGATCGCGCCCGCGCTCGGCCGCGAGCCGGACCTGCTCCGGCGCCGTGCCGCCCGGATGGTCGCGGCTCGCCACCGATCCCTCCAGCGTCAGGACCTCGTAGACATCCGCCTCGATTGCCTCCGAGAACTGTTGCAGCTCGTCCAGGGGCAGGTCGGGCAGATCGCAGCCGCGCTCGATAGCGTGGCGCACGCTGCGCCCGACTACCTCGTGGGCATCGCGAAAGGCCACGCCGCGCCGCACCAGATAGTCCGCCAGATCCGTCGCCGTGGCAAAGCCCTGGCGCGCATGCGCCGCCATGTTCTCGGGCCGGATCGCGATCGCCGGGACCATGTCGGCGAAGGCGCGCAGACTACCTGCGAGCGTATCGACCGTATCGAACAGTGGCTCCTTGTCCTCCTGATTGTCCTTGTTGTAGGCGAGCGGCTGCCCCTTCATCAGCGTCAACAGACCCATCAGATGGCCATTGACGCGCCCCGTCTTGCCACGGACCAGCTCGGGCACATCCGGATTCTTTTTCTGCGGCATGATCGACGAACCCGTGCAAAAGCGATCCGGCAGCTCGACGAAACCGAACGCCGGCGACGTCCAGAGCACCAGCTCCTCGCTCATGCGTGAGAGATGCGTCATCGTGGTCGCTGCCCAGGCACAGAACTCGATCGCGAAGTCGCGGTCGCTCACCGCATCGAGCGAGTTCTCCGCGATTGCCTCGAAGCCGAGCAGTTCCGCGGTGATGCGACGGTCGATCGGATAGGGCGTCCCCGCCAACGCGGCCGCACCGAGGGGCATCACGTTGACCCTCTTGCGGCAATCCTGCAGCCGCCCCGCATCGCGCAACAGCATCTCGAACCAGGCCAGCATGTGGTGGCCGAAGGTCACCGGTTGTGCCGGCTGCAGGTGGGTGAAGCCCGGCATCACCGCATCGGCGTGGCGGGCAGCCAGATCGAGCAGACCGCGGCCGAGGCGATCGAACTCCCCGTTGAGATGATCGATGGCGTCGCGGAGATACAGGCGCATGTCCGTCGCGATCTGGTCGTTACGCGAGCGCCCTGTGTGGAGCTTCTTGCCCGTGTCGCCGATCGCGGCGGTCAATGCCTGCTCGATGTTCATGTGGACGTCCTCGAGCCCGACCGACCAGCTGAAGCGCCCCGCCTCGATATCCGCCTCGATCGCATCGAGGCCCTCGACGATGCGCTCGCACTCCGCGTCGTTCAGGACACCGACGCGCGCGAGCATGCGCGCATGGGCGCGCGAGCCGGCGATGTCGTGGCGGTAGAGGCGGTGGTCGAAGCCGACCGAGGCGGTAAAGGCCTGCACAAAGGCATCGGTGGGCTCGCTGAAACGCCCGCCCCAGAGGCTGGGGCCGGCGGCATCGGAATCGCTCATCGCGGATCTCCAGGGCAGCGCGGGGCGCGCCAGTATAGCGCCGGGCCCCCCGCCCGGGCGATCCGCCCGGCCGTGGTCGAGGCGGGTTCCCCTGACCGCCCCGATCGCCGATGCGGTGATCCGCGGATGCCGTCATAATGGTGGCATGGGGGAGGCGCGACCATGACGCAGAACGGCGAGGCCCGCGGCGGCTTCCTGCCGGACTTCTGCCAATCGGCGAACCTGCTGCGCACGATGCTCTTCGCGCAGCTACTCGCCTTCATCCTGGTTGCGGTACGTCCCGGCGGCCTGAGCGAGCGCATCGAGGCGCTGGCGCTGATCACGCTGTTCATTCAGTGGATCGCGATCCTCGATGTCGCCCTGCTCTGTGGGCTGCGCGCACGCCTCGAGCGCCTCGACCGGCGGCTTGCAGCGGGCCTCGCATTTGTCCTGCTGCAGCTGGTAACCGTCGCCGTCACGCTGGTCGGCTACGCGATCTCGGCGGGCGTGGGACTGCCGATTTTCGGCGGGCCGTTGTCGCAGGCACTCGCCGAACATGCCCTGATCAGCGCGATTGTCACTGCGCTCGGGCTGCGCTACTTCTATGTCACGGCGGAGTGGCGGCGACGAGTGGAGAGCGAAGCCCAGGCCCGCGTCGCCGCGCTGCAGGCGCGGATCCGGCCCCATTTCCTGTTCAATAGCATGAACACGATCGCTAGCCTGACACGGAGTAACGCGCCTGCCGCGGAAGAGGCCGTCGAGGACCTCTCCGAGCTGCTGCGGGCGACACTGTCGGATCAGCCACTATCGACGCTGGCCAACGAGATCGAGCTTGCGGCGAGCTATTTGCGCATCGAGGCCAGCCGGCTGGGGTCGCGCCTACAGGTTAGCTGGGATGTCGATCGCGCGGCCCAGGGGGCGCGGCTGCCAGCACTGACGCTGCAGCCGCTGGTGGAGAATGCGGTCTACCACGGCATCGAAAGGCGGGCCGAGGGTGGCACCGTCTCGCTGTCGACCCAGCTCCAGGGCGAGCGTGTGCGGATCGTGGTTGAGAATCCCGCGCCGGCGCAGCCAGCGCGCAGTGACGGACACCGGCTCGCCCAGGACAATGTCCGCCAGCGACTGCGCCTGCAATTCGGCACTGCCGCCCACTTCGCCATCGAGCAGAGCGGGGAGCGGTATCGTGTAACCATCGAGGTGCCCATGGAAATGCCGACATGAGAGTGCTGGTTGTGGACGACGAGCCCCCGGCGCGGGAGCGCCTGCGCCGGCTGGTCGCGGAGCTGCCCGACTGCGAGGTTGTAGGCGAGGCCGGCGATGGCGCGACCG
Organism: Ectothiorhodospiraceae bacterium; assembly: GCA_007134775.1. Taxonomy (GTDB): domain Bacteria; phylum Pseudomonadota; class Gammaproteobacteria; order XJ16; family Halofilaceae; genus Halofilum. Next base: position 13,687 of record SLKC01000039.1, read on the forward strand.
CGGTGCGCCTCGCCGAAGAGCGCGAGGCGGAAGTCGTGTTGCTGGACGTGCGCATGCCCGGGGTGGACGGCATCGAGGCGGCGCGTCATCTCGGGCATGCGCAGCCCCCGCCGGCGATCATCTTCACCACAGCCTACACCGATCACGCCCTGGAGGCCTTCGAGACGCCCGCCGTCGACTACCTGGTCAAGCCGGTCCGCCGCGAGCGCCTCGCCGCGGCACTGCGGGCGGCGCGGCGGCCGAACCGCGCCCAGGTCGAGCAGGCGCGCGCGGGCGAGCCGCGGCAGCGGCTCTGCGCGCGCCTCGGCGGCAGGCTCGAGCTGGTCGCCGTCGACGCCGTGCGCTACTTCCGCGCCGAGCAGAAGTATGTCACCGTCCGCCACGGTGACGGCGAGGTGCTGATTGAGGAGTCACTCAAGGCGCTGGAGCGGGAGTTCGGTGATCGCTTCCTGCGGGTGCACCGCAAGGCGCTGGTCGCACCGGCCTGGGTCGGCGGTCTGCAACGGATGGACGATGGCCGCGCCTGGATCTGGTTCCATGACATCGACGACACGGTCGAAGTCAGCCGCCGCCACCTTCCGGCCGTGCGCGAGCGCCTGCGCATGGGTCAGTGACCTGCCGTGGAGCCGAGACGATGACGACGGTGCGGATCGCCACGCGACGCAGTCCCCTGGCCTGGCGTCAGGCCGAGCTGGTCGCCGAACGCCTTGAGGCCGCGCACCCCGACGTCGACACCGAGCTGGTCGGGATGCAGACCGAGGGCGACCGGATCCAGGATCGGTCACTAGCGGCGATCGGCGGCAAGGGGCTGTTCATCAAGGAACTCGAGCGCGGCCTTCTCGACGACCGCGCCGATATCGCTGTCCACTCGCTCAAGGACGTGCCGGAGAAGTGCGCGGATGGCCTCCACCTCCCGGTCATCCTCGCGCGGGAGAGCCCGTTCGACGCCTTCGTCGCAAACGACTGGGGCCACCCCGATGAACTGCCCGACGGCGCCATCATCGGGACTTGCAGCCTGCGGCGCGCCTGCCAGTTGCTCCATCGCTATCCCCACTGCCAGGTGGCCGAACTCCGCGGCAATGTGAACACGCGCCTGGCGAAGCTGGATTCGGGCCACTTTGACGCCATCGTGCTCGCCGTCGCCGGCCTGGAACGCCTCGGGTTCAGGGAACGCATCACGGCCGCGCTAGAGCCCGAGGTGTGCCTGCCCGCGATCGGCCAGGGCGCACTCGGCATCGAATGCCGCCGTGACGACACCGCGATCGAGGCGCTGATCGCGGGCCTGCACGAGCCCGAAACCGCGGCCTGTGTAACGGCGGAGCGCGCGGTCAGCCACGGCCTCGGGGGGAGCTGTCTCTCGCCCATCGCGGGTTACGCCCGTTATCGTGATGGCCAACTCAGCCTCCAGGCGCGCGTCGGTGCGGCCGATGGCAGCCGTCTCTTGGCCGCGGACGGCGAAGGGAGTGCCAACCGCGCCGCGGCCATCGGTGCGGAGGTCGCCGAGGCCCTCGCCGAGCAGGGCGCGCGTGCGCTCGTCAGCGGCGATTCCGGCGCAACATGACCGGCTCACTCAGCGGCTTCGCTGTGCTGGTCACACGGCCGGCGGAACGCGCGGCCGGGCTGATCGCGGCCATCGAGGCGCGCGGCGGGCGTGCGCTGGCCTGTCCGACGCTGGCGCTGGAACCGATTGCGGTCGA
>SLKC01000049.1 GCA_007134775.1 Ectothiorhodospiraceae bacterium
GTAGAATGCGCAGCCACTTGCAGCAGGCGCGTAGCTCAGCTGGTTAGAGCACCACCTTGACATGGTGGGGGTCGGTGGTTCGAGTCCACTCGCGCCTACCAGTTTCCCTTCTGGCCTCTCGGCCGGTTTTTCGTGCAAGTGGCCTTTGGTAGGGGCCACCACTGACAGGCGAATCGCAATGCCCGTAGTTACCCTTCCTGATGGCAGCCGTCGCGAGTACGACGGCCCGGTTTCTGTTGCAACGATCGCCGCCGATATCGGCCGCGGCCTCGCCCGCGCCGCCGTGGGCGGCCGCGTGGATGGTGAGCTCGTCGATACCAGCTACGTCGTCGATGAGGACGCCACCGTCGAGATCGTCACGCCGAAGGATGACGATGGCCTGCACATGATTCGCCACTCCACGGCGCATCTGATGGCGCAGGCGGTCAAGCAGCTCTATCACGGCGCACAGGTGACCATCGGCCCGGTCATCGACGACGGCTTCTACTACGATTTCGCCTACGAGCGCACCTTCACGCCGGAGGATCTCGAAAAGATCGAGGCGCGGATGCAGGAGCTGGTCGAGGCGGACTATCCGCTGGAGCGCTCGGTGATGCCGCGCGATGAGGCGATCCGCTTCTTCGAGGAGATGGGCGAGGCCTACAAGGCGGAGATTATCCGCGACATCCCCGAGGACGAGGAGCTGTCGCTCTACCGCCAGGGCGATTTTATCGACCTGTGCCGCGGTCCGCATGTGCCGAGCACGGGCCGGCTCGGTGCGTTCAAGCTCACCAAGGTCGCCGGCGCGTACTGGCGCGGCGACTCGAACAACGAGATGCTGCAGCGGATCTACGGCACGGCCTGGCCGGACCGCAAGCAGCTCAAGCAGTATCTGCAGCGCCTCGAAGAGGCGGCGAAGCGCGACCACCGGCGGCTGGGGCGCCAGCTCGGTCTGTTCCATTTCGAGGAGGATGCCCCGGGGATGGTCTATTGGCACGACCGGGGCTGGCGGATCTACCGCGTCCTTGAGGACTATATGCGGGGCCTGCAGAACGAGTATGGCTACGAGGAGGTCCACACGCCGCAGATCCTCGATCGGCAGTTGTGGGAGAAGTCGGGGCACTGGGAGAAGTTCCGCGACAACATGTACTCGACGGAGATCGAGGACCAGGACTACGCCATCAAGCCGATGAACTGCCCGGGCCATGTCCAGCTGTTCAAGCAGGGGCTGAAGAGCTACCGGGATCTGCCGCTGAAGATCGCCGAGTTCGGCGTGGTCCATCGCAACGAGGCCTCCGGTACCCTGCATGGGTTGATGCGCGCGCGCCGGTTCACGCAGGACGACGCCCACGTCTTCTGCACGGAGGGGCAGTTGCAGGGCGAGATCGCTGAGCTCATCGAGATGACGCTGCGCGTCTACGCGGATTTCGGCTTCGATGACCTGTCCATCGCGCTGTCACTGCGCCCCGAGGTGCGGGTCGGCTCCGATGACGCCTGGGACCGCGCCGAGGCGGCGCTGGCCGAGGCGCTCGATCGCAAGGGGCTCGACTACCGCACGCAGCCGGGCGAGGGGGCGTTCTACGGGCCGAAGATCGAGTTCGTGCTCCACGACTGCCTCGGGCGATCCTGGCAGTGCGGGACGATCCAGGTTGACTTCTCGATGCCGGGGCGGCTCGGCGCGGAGTACGTCGACGAGAGTGGGGACAAGCGCGTGCCGGTGATGATCCACCGCGCGATCCTCGGCTCGATGGAGCGTTTCATCGGCATCCTGATCGAGCACTATGAAGGGCGCATGCCGACCTGGCTCGCGCCGGTGCAGGCCGTGGTGATGAATATCACCGACCGCCAGGCCGAGCGCGTGCAGGAGATTGAACAATTCCTGCAAAAACAGGGCATAAGGGTCGCGTCCGACTTGAGGAACGAGAAGATCGGCTATAAAATCCGAGAGCACACGTTGCAGCGCGTGCCCTATCTGCTCGTTGTGGGGGACCGGGAGGTCGAGGAGGGTAGCGTCGCCGTGCGGACGCGCGACGGTATCGATCTCGGCCATATGCCCGTGTCGGATCTGGCCGCGGGCCTGACTCGTGAAGAGTCGAGCCGCGGTCGTCATGTTTTGGAGGGGTCGTAAATCGCTCAGGAAAAGAAAAACCGGAAAAACGAACAGATTGACGCGTCGGAAGTCCGTTTGATCGGTACGGACGGCGAACAGGTCGGTATCGTTTCTCTGGATGAAGCACTGTCGGCCGCGAGTGAAGCGGGTCTTGATCTCGTCGAAGTTGTGCCTGCCGCGGAGCCGCCCGTCTGTCGCATCATGGACTACGGCAAGTTCCGCTTCGAACAGAGCAAGAAGAAGAACGCGGCGCGCAAGAAGACGAAGCAGATCCAGCTCAAGGAAGTGAAATTCCGGCCGGGCACCGAGGAAGGTGATTACAATGTCAAATTGCGCAACCTGACCAAGTTCCTCGAAAACGGGGACAAGGCGAAGGTGACCCTGCGTTTCCGCGGCCGCGAGATGGCGCATCGAGACATTGGCGCGCGACTGCTCAAGCGCGTCGAAGAGGATCTCGCCGAGATCGCCACCGTGGAGCAGTTTCCGAAGATGGAAGGCCGCCAGATGACCATGGTGCTTGCGCCGCGCAAGAACTGACGGTCTCTGTCCGACCCGAATGTGACCCGGATGCCCGAGCGGTGATCGACCGTTCCGGCATCACGGGCGCAAGCGGATGCCACCCGGCATCCACCCCCGAGCTGTAGTGGCTCTCCGACTCGGCCGGGGCGAACTGTCAATCTCGAACGGGAGTAGTAGCAATGCCGAAGATGAAGACCAACCGGGGGGCGGACAAGCGTTTCGCGCGGACCGCCAGTGGCCGGTTCAAGCACAAGCAGTCGCACTTGCGACACATTCTCACCAAGAAGAGCACGAAGCGTAAGCGCGATCTGCGCAAGCGGGATATCGTCGAGAAGTGCGATACCCCGGCGATTCGTCGCATGCTGCCGTACGCGTAGGGAGGTGGATCATGGCTCGAGTTAAACGGGGCGTGAATGCCCGCGCACGGCACAAGAAGGTTCTCGACAAGGCGAAGGGCTATTACGGCGCGCGGCGCAAGGTCTTTCGCGTAGCGAACCAGGCGGTCATCAAGGCCGGCCAGTACGCCTATCGGGACCGCCGACAGAAGAAGCGCCAGTTCCGCTCGCTGTGGATCGCCCGCATCAATGCGGCTGCCCGCGAGCATGGCCTGTCCTACAGCCGGCTGATCAACGGGCTGAAGAAGGCGGAGGTCGAGGTCGACCGCAAGGTCCTGGCCGACCTCGCGGTGCGCGACAAGGCGACGTTCGGCGCACTGGCCGAAAAGGCAAAGGCTCAGCTCGAAGCCTGAGCCCGACGCTGCATGACGGGGCCGGGGTCTATCCCGCCCGGCCCCGGTTTCCGTCCGTTTCCCGATGGTGAGTGCGCACGTGGAAGAGCTCGACCTCGAAGAGAGTGTAGCCGCTGCCGAACAGGCCATCGCGGACGCTGCCGATCTTGAGGCGCTCGACCGCTTGCGCGTCCAGTATCTCGGCAAGAAGGGCGTCCTGACGGCGCAGCTCAAGGCCCTGGGCAAGCTCCCTGCGGAGGAGCGTCCTGCCGCGGGTGAGCGCATCAATCGGGCGAAGGCGCGCCTGCATGAGTCGATCGAGGCGCGCCGGGAAGTGCTCGAGCAGACTGCGCTGGAGCAGCGCCTGGCCAGCGAGCGCATCGACGTGACGCTGCCGGGGCGCGCGAACACGCGGGGCAGCCTGCATCCGGTTACACGTACGATCCGGCGGATCGAGCGCCTGTTCGGCCAGCTCGGTTTTCGGTCCGCGGAAGGCCCCGAGGTCGAAGACGACTACCACAACTTCGAGGCCCTCAACATCCCCGCGGACCATCCGGCCCGGGCGATGCACGATACCTTCTATTTCCCCGATGGCCGGTTGTTGCGTACGCACACCTCGCCGGTACAGATCCGCGTGATGGCCGAGCAGGGACCGCCGTTGCGCGTGATCGCACCAGGCCGTGTCTATCGCTGCGATTCGGATCTCACCCACACGCCGATGTTCCACCAGGTTGAGGGCCTGCTTGTCGATACCGATGTCGCCTTCAGTGATCTGATGGGCCATCTCGAGGATTTCCTGCACCGATTCTTCGAGCGCGAGGATCTGGCGATCCGTTTCCGGCCGTCCTACTTCCCGTTCACGGAGCCTTCGGCCGAGGTCGATATCCAGTGCGTGATGTGCGGCGGCGAAGGCTGCCGCGTGTGCGGGCATTCCGGCTGGCTGGAAGTGCTGGGCTGCGGCATGGTCCATCCGGAGGTCTTTCGCCAGGTCGGCATCGATGGCGAGGCCTGGACGGGCTACGCCTTCGGCATGGGGGTGGAGCGGCTCGCGATGCTGCGCTATGGCGTCGACGATCTGCGCCTCTTCTTCGAGAACGATCTGCGTTTTCTGCGCCAGTTCGACTGACAGAGCGTCGCGCCACCGACGCAAACGGGAGCTTCGAGGATGCGATTCGCCGAATACTGGCTGCGCGAATGGGTGGATGCGCCGGGGGTCACCACGGCGCAGCTCGCCGAGCAGCTCACGCTGCTCGGACTCGAAGTGGATGCGCTGGAGCGCGCGGCGCCCGCCTTTAGCGGTGTCGTCATCGCCCGTATCGATCACGTTGCCGCACATCCGCACGCCGACCGGCTACGCGTGTGTCGGGTGGATGACGGCAGCGGTACGGAGCGCGAGGTGGTATGCGGCGCCCCGAATGCGGCCGCAGGGCTGCATGTGCCCTATGCCCGCCCCGGCGCGGCGCTCCCGGGCGGACGGAGGATCGAGGCCGGCGAGATCCGCGGCGTGGTCTCCCAGGGCATGCTCTGCTCGGAGCAGGAGCTGGGGCTGGCCGAGGCCTCTGAGGGGCTGCTCGCACTCCCCGAGGGCGTGACACCGGGTAGGGATTTCCGCGAGTGGGCCCAGCTCGATGACGCGGTGATCGAGCTCGATTTGACGCCGAACCGTGGCGATTGTCTCTCGATCCGCGGCATCGCCCGCGAGGTCGCGCTGGCCCTGGGCCAGTCGGCACAAGGGCCGGAATGCTCCCCTGTGGCGGTGACCCACGATCAATGGCTCCCGGTCGAACTCATGGCGCCCGCGGCGGCACCGCGCTATGCGGGACGGGTCGTGCGCGGGCTCGATGCCACGGTGGCGACGCCGGCGTGGATGCAGCGACGCCTTGTGCGTTCCGGCATCCGCCCGCTCAATCCAGTCGTCGATGTGACCAACTACGTCATGCTGGAGCTCGGTCAGCCCATGCATGCGTTCGATCTCGCGCTCCTGGGCGGCGAGATCCGGGTCCGCTACGCCGAGGCGGGTGAAGACCTGGAACTGCTCGATGGCCGCACCGTCACCCCGGATGCCGAGACCCTGGTGATCGCCGATGATACGCGGCCGGTGGCGCTGGCCGGCATCATGGGCGGAGAGGCGACCGCCGTATCCGCGGGCACGAGCGACGTCTTCCTCGAAAGCGCCTGCTTCCTGCCCGCCGCGATGGCAGGCCGTGCGCGACGCTATGCGGCGCACTCGGAGTCCTCCCACCGCTTCGAGCGCGGCGTCGATCCGGCACTGGCCGTGATGGCTCTCGAGCGTGCGACGGCCCTCTTGCAGGAGATCTGTGGCGGTGAGGCAGGCCCGGTGACTGACGCCGTCGACTCCGCCCACCTGCCGCGGCGTGACCCCATCCATCTGCGCCACGAGCGCCTCGTACGCCTCCTCGGCCACGAACCGGGCGATGAGCGGGTGAAATCGATCCTTGAAGGGCTCGGCGTGGCGGTAGCCGAGCAGGACGATGGTTGGGTCGGGGAACCGCCGACCTGGCGCTATGACCTAGCCATCGAGGCGGATCTGATCGAGGAGGTGGCGCGCGTCCACGGCTACAACCGCTCGCCGCGCACGCATCCGGCCTACGCGGCCGTGATCGAGCCGCTACCGGAGCGGCGCCGCGGCGTCGACGACCTGCGCGACGAACTCGTCGCCCGCGACTACCACGAGGCGATCACCTACAGCTTCGTCGACAGTGATCTCCAGGCGGAGCTGGATCCGGAGGCGGCGGCGCTGCGCCTCGCCAACCCGCTCTCGGCCGATATGGACGTCATGCGAACCATGCTTTGGCCAGGGCTGGTTGGGGCCCTGCGCCACAATCTCAATCGCCAGCAGGAGCGTGTGCGCCTGTTCGAGGCCGGTCTGCGCTTCCCGCCGACGAACGACGGGGGGGATGTCCGCCAGGAGAACGCGCTGGGCCTCGTCGCGGCCGGGCCGGTCGAGACCGAGCACTGGGATGCGCGCCGTCGTGCGGTCGATTTCTACGACGTGAAGGGCGATGTCGAGGCGCTCCTGCATGCCGCGGCTGGCCCCTGTCGCTTCGAGCCGGCAAGTCACCCGGCGCTCCATCCGGGACAGTCCGCGCGTATCACCGTGGACGGCGCATCGGTGGGGTGGATCGGGAGGCTCCATCCCGCGCTGCAGCGGCGCCTGGAACTCACACAGTCGCCCGTATTGGCCGAATTGGCGGTCGAGCCGCTGTTGGAGGGAGCGCTGCCGGCGTTCGAACCCATTGCGCGTCATCCTTCGATCCGCCGCGATCTGGCGATCATCGTCGACGAAAATACCCCGGCGGAGGCGGTTGTCGGTGCGGTTCACGAGGCCGCACCGGAGGAGCTGCAGCGGGCGTTTGTCTTCGACGTTTACCGTGGCAAGGGGGTCGATTCCGGTCGAAAAAGCTTTGCTTTGGGCTTGATTCTTCAGGGGTTTGGGCGCACCCTGACCGATCAGGAAGTCGAGGATGCAGTCGCCGAAGTGCTCGGTCGACTGCAGGCCGATTTTGGTGCGACATTGCGGGAGTAGGGCATGGCGCTGACGAAGGCCCGCATGGCAGAGATGCTGTTTCAGGAGTTGGGATTGAATAAGCGCGAGGCCAAGGAGCTGGTCGAGTTGTTCTTTTCGGAGATTCGGGAAACGCTCGCGGAGGGAGAGGACGTTAAGCTGTCCGGGTTTGGCAACTTCGTCCTGCGAACCAAGAACGAGCGTCCGGGAAGGAACCCAAAGACCGGCGAAGAAATACCGATTTCGGCGCGAAGGGTCGTTACCTTCCGTCCGGGACAAAAACTAAAAGCGCGGGTCGAGGCATATGCTGGAACCGAGCAACAATAGCGAACTCGCGCCGATCCCGAACAAGCGGTATTTCACCATCGGTGAGGTCAGCGAGCTGTGTCAGGTCAAGCCCCATGTTTTGCGGTACTGGGAGCAGGAGTTCCCTGACCTGAAACCCGTCAAGCGACGGGGGAATCGGCGCTACTATCAGCGCCACGATGTGATGCTCATCCGCCAGATCCGGAGCCTACTCTACGAGCAGGGCTTTACCATCGGCGGCGCCCGGCAGCAGCTTGCCGGGAAAGAGGCCAAGGAGGACGTCTCGCAGAGCCAACAGATCGTCCGCCAGCTGCGGGCTGAACTGGAGGAGCTGTTGAAGATTCTCAGCCGTTGAGTGGCGCGTCCCGGTTTATCCAGGCCGGCCCTTGCGCTATCATTGCGGCTCGTTCGGGGTGTAGCGCAGTCTGGTAGCGCACCTGCATGGGGTGCAGGTGGTCGCAGGTTCAAATCCTGCCACCCCGACCATTACGATCAACGGTCTACGAGACCGGCCAAGACGACTTTCGACCTACCGATTCACGGCATAGTCACAGCCTGGCCTGCCAGTCCACGATGCTGGAGCGGGAGCCAGGGCCATGACCCCACCACCGAAACGGGCGAGACGCCCATCCTGAATACCCGCATTGCCGAGGATCGGGCCATTCTCGACATCGAGGACGGCCAGCTCGTACCCCAGCCGATGGACGTTATCCGCACGTCGGAACGGTGCATGCCTAGGCGTGCCCGAGCACGAGGTCGCGCTGCACTCGACGCAGGCCATGGTGCGCGAGATCGCGCGGACTTGGCCGCAACTGAAGCTGATGGATACGTGGACCTGGTTTCAGTCGGGCATCAACACCGACGGTGCGCACAATCCGGTGACCAGCCGCCGCATCGAGCGCGGTGATATCCTCAGCCTGAACTGCTTTCCGATGCCGGCGGGATATTACACTGCGCTGGAACGTACACTGTTCGCCGAAGCCGGCGGCTATCGCGAGCACGACATGCTGCTCGTGACCGAGGAGGGCAACGAAAACATCACCGGATTCCCGTATGGGCCCGAGCACAACGTCATTCGCGCGTGAGTCGTGGTGCCCGTCGCGAAAAGGGTGAACTGATCCTGGAGATGTGCGTGGCCGGCATCACGGGGGCCATCCGGCGCGAGTTCCGCTGAGGCGCCGGGACGGGCTGACGGACTCAGGAGCGGAGGCTTTATTTCGATACACTGGCCCCGGTGTCCGGGCAGGGCGACTCGGGGTCATCCCCGAAGATAGCGATCTGAGCCCGACGGTAATCCGGTGTTGCACTTGTACGGGCTGCAGCCATGCCGAATTCGACTGACAACCGGCTCTACGCCCGCGAGCACGGCGCCGGCCAGCCCGAGCCATTGAACCATCTTGATGAGACGGTGGTACAGGAGCGCGTGGCCTTCCTGCTCGTCCCGGGGTTTACCCACATCGGCTTCGCTTCGGCGATCGAACCGTTGCGCCTGGCCAACATGGTCACCGGCCGGCCGGACTACGCCGCCGTGACGGTCACGGTGGACGGCGAGGCGGTCATGGCGAGCAATGGCGTGCGCACCTTGCCTGATTACGGGATCGACGCGCTGCCGGCGGTGCACGCGGTGTTCGTATGCGGCGCCAACCCGATCCACTATCCAGCGGAACGCAGGCTGTGCAAGTGGCTGCAGGCGCGTGCCGGCCACAGGACCGTCGTCGGCGGTATCGACACCGGTGCGGATCTGCTCGCGCGCGCGGGCCTGATGGATGGCCGCCGATGCACGATCCACTGGCAGGATATGCCGGCGTTCATCGAGCGCTACCCGCGTGTGATCACCTCCCAGCAAGTCTTCGAGATCGACCGCGACCGCTATACCTGCAGCGGGGGAACCGCGTCGATGGACATGATGCTGCAGTTCATCGCCGGTCACCCCGATGGCGCGGGCGTTGCGGGCGCGGTGGCCGATCTGCTCGTGCATGAACGCATCCGCGACGTCAGCGACCGCCAGCGGGTACCGCTGTGGCAGCGCCTCGGTAGCAGCCAGAGCAAGTTGAGCGCCGCCGTGATGATCATGGAAGCGAACACCGAGGAACCCTTGCCGTTGGCCGAGGTCGCGACGCATGCGGGCGTGTCGACGCGCCAGCTCGAACGCCTGTTCCATGACCATCTCGATTGCGGGCCCGCCGCTTACTACATGGAGCTGCGCTTACTCGCGGTGCGCGAGCGCCTGCTGCGCAGTGACAGCCCGATAGCCGAAATCGCCGGGCAGTGCGGTTTCCACAGCGCGGCCCATCTGAGTCGGCGCTACCGACGCCTGTTCGGTGTCCCGCCGAGCGAAGATCGACGGCGGCTCGCCCGTCGCGGCCGAGCACCGAGTGCGACCGGCCGGTGAATGGTATCCCGCATGTTTGACGTGGGAGGAGCTTTCACGGGTACGCCACCGAATCCGGCATCGAAACGCTCGTAGCGCGGACGGCGCCGTATCATCGATCCCTTTCGGATGGCTGGACGTGGCGCAAGCGGGTCTTCACGTTTTGCTCGACCGCGGCCCAATCATCGGCATAGTATTGATTGATGCGCTCGGCCAGGCCCGAGTCCATGATCGGCCGCCCGGCGGCGATTGCCGACCAGCGTTGGCACAGATGCGGAGGATCGAGTCCAACGCGGCGCAACACGCGATAGGGCCGTGTCTGACTGTCGCGATGCAGGCGTGTGCGGAACAACGAGTTGAGGCGGCGCAGGGTCTCTGCCTGCCTCGCACCGAGACTGGCGTTTTTCGAGGCACGCTTGGCGGGAGAAAACGCCGGTGGTTCATGTCCCAATAGCCGGCCAAGGTCGGAGCGAAGCCGCTCGGGCTGCTCCTTGATTTCGGAGAGCAGGAACACGAAAGGCGGTCGTCCCCAGTTTTCGTGGGCGGCCTCAATATAGGGCGTGAATTCGATATCGGCGGTGGCGAGAAAGCTGGCGTTGGTATCGAGACTGAAAAATTCCTGCAACGGCAGTGTCCCCCCGTAGCGCAGATACTGGCTGTACAGCGCATTGACATAGGACGCGTGCCGCCGGAAGCTGATCAGAACCTGGGCATCGGGGAACATCCCGCTCAATCTGCGCAGAAACGCGAGTTTTTCAGCCTGATTGCCCAGCGCTGGTCCGGAGAACCCTTCCCGCGAGACAAGGCAGTCCGCGTCGGGATCCTGGCGGAGAAAGTTCTCGACGGTGAGGTTGCGCAGGTAGTGCACCCCGCCCAGGTAGGGAAAGACGGCCGTCTGGAGGTAGGTGGTTCCGGTCTTGTGGAGCCCGACGTGGAGGAATAGCAAGACGATCTCCCTGTCTGATCGAAAACATCCAGTTTGGATGGGTCCTTCTTCGATACTATACGCGTCCCGTCGTTGTCGGGGCAGCTTGGCGCACGATTCGGCCAGAATGCCGGTGAAAGTGGCGAGCCCCGGAGTGGTTTCGCAGGGCGATCCGTTCCGTCGACTCGAGAACGAGCCCAATCGGGTGAATTTGGGGTCGTAGTCGTAACCTGCACCACGGACTTCGGCCCCGCTGTGCGCTGAATGGGTCTGAAGGGGAAGCGCCGCGGGCCGGCCCGCGCGCCGGGTGGGTCGTATGCGCCGCGAGGAGCGCGATCAGGCATCCCGGAGCCGCCGGCGTATCAGCGCTGACCGGGCTCCGCGGCGAGCCACACCGGCGCGCGCCGCCGGCCCCAATTGCCCGGCTTGCCGGCGAAGACGCCGGCGCAACGCGTGCCGCAGCTCAGGCAGTGGCCGCTGTCGTCGAGGTGCCATTCGGAGAGCTGGTACCAGTCGCGCCCGATCACGCGCGCTCCACAACTGTGGCAATAGGTGCTCTGGCCGTCCTTGTCGAAGGTGTTGCCGGTATAGGCGTAGCGGATGCCCGCCTCGCGGGCGATGCGCCGCGCTCGTGACAGCGTCTCCGGCGGCGTGTGTGGGTAATCCATCATCTTGAAGTCGGGATGGAACGCCGTGAAGTGCATCGGTACGCGGTCGCCGACGTTGTTCAGCACCCACTCGACCATGTTGCTGATCTCCGCGTCGCTGTCGTTCTCACCGGGGATCAGCAGGGTGGTCAGCTCGAACCAGACGTCGGTCTCCTGATACAGATAACGAATGGTGTCGAGCACCGGCCCAAGCTGCGAGCCCGTGAGCTTCTTGTAGAAGCGCTCGGTGAACGCCTTCAAGTCGATGTTGGCGGCATCCATGCGGGCGTAGAACTCGGCCCGCGGTTCCGGGCAGACATAGCCGGCCGACACGGCCACTGCGTTGACGCCCCGTTCGTGACAGGCATCAGCGATGTCGATGGCGTACTCGTGGAAGATCACCGGGTCGTTGTAGGTGAAGGCGACGCTCTTCGCCCCCAGGCGTTCGGCGGCAATGGCGATCTCCTCGGGCGAGGCGCTGTCGGCCAGGGTGTCCATCTGGCGCGACTTGCTCATGTCCCAGTTCTGGCAGAACTTGCATGCGAGATTGCAGCCGGCCGTGCCGAACGACAGCACCGAGGTGCCTGGCAGGAAGTGATTCAATGGCTTCTTCTCGATGGGATCGACGCAGAAGCCCGATGAGCGTCCGTAAGTGGTCAGCACGATCTGGTCGTCCTGGCGACCGCGCACGAAGCACAGGCCACGCTGCCCTTCCTTGAGCTTGCAGTAACGCGGGCAGAGGTCGCACTGGATGCGCCCGTCGTCGAGCCAATGCCAGTAGCGCGTCGGGATGCCCTCGAGTTGCTCTCGATTCAATGCAATTCCGGTCCCCTGTGGGGCAAGTTCAACCAGTCCATACTCGGACAATAGGCATTCGGCCTGGGTTTTCAAGGGCCGGGCTATTGAAGACACTGCGGGCCAACCGCAAATTGTGTACCGGTAAGGCGAGGGGCAATGCTTGATGGCAGGGCGAATCAACGTCAGGCCGCCCGCCGTGGCGGGCCAATTCTACGCCGACACCGAGCAGGCCTTGTCCGATGAGGTGGACGCACTGCTGGCCGCCGCCCCCGAGCCGGATCCAGGTGTCTCAGCGCCGAAGGCCGTGATCGCGCCGCATGCCGGTTTCATGTTTTCCGGCGGCGTTGCGGCGAATGCCTACCGCCGCCTGGCGCCCGCCCGCGGGCAGATCCGGCGCGTCGTGATACTCGGTCCGTCGCACTTCGTGCCCATTCGCGGTCTGGCGGCGTCGAGCGCCGACTGGTTCGAGACACCGCTGGGCCGGGTGCCCGTGGACTCCGATGGTCTGGCGAGCGCGTTGGCGCAAACCGGTGTGACGACGGATGATCGGGCCCACGAGCGCGAGCACAGCCTCGAGACTCAGCTGCCCTTCATCCAGCGGGTGCTCGGTGATGTCAGCGTGATCCCGCTGGTCGTGGGCGACGCCGATGTCGAGACCGTTGCCCGGGTGCTGGGCGTGTTGTGGGGCGGTGATGAGACGGCCATCGCCATCAGCTCGGATCTGTCGCACTTCCATGACGATGCGACGGCCCGGCGGCTCGATGCGGCCACGGCAGTCGCGATCGAGGCCCTGCGCGCGGAGTTCCTGGGGCCCCGCGATGCCTGTGGGTTCCTGCCCATCGCCGGGTTGCTGGTCCACGCGGCCCGCAATGGCGCGCGCGTGCAGACGCTGGAACTGCGTAACTCCGGCGACGCCGGGGCGCCGCGTTCAAGCGTGGTCGGCTACGGGGCCTTCGAGCTGCGCGAGGCCGGCCCGGCGAATCGGTATTCCTCGACGACCTCGCCACCCAGCAGATGTTCCTGGATGATGCGTTCGAGAACCTCCGGCTCGCAGTTGCGATACCAGACTCCCTCCGGGTAGACGACGGCAATCGGGCCGTCACGGCAGATCTGCAGGCAGTTCGCCTTGGTGCGGTACAGGCCAGCGGCCTCGGCCCGGCCGAGTTCCTTCAGTCTGCGCTTGAGGTAGTCCCAGGCAGCCAGTCCGGTGTCGCGGGTGCAGCATTTCGGCTTTGTCTGGTCCGCGCACAGGAAGATATGGCGCTCGATGCGGTGAACGCCGAGGCCCTCGACCGTCTGTTCCAGCGGCGCTGCCATATGCTGACTCGCTCTTGTCGGGGAGGGCGCCATTCTACACGGCAACGCGCCGTGCCTTCAGAACGCCACGAAGTGCCACCCGGGCCGTTGCTCCAGAGGAGGTAACGACCGCGGCCCACTAGCCCTGTGCAGGGCCGTCGTGGTCGTCGTCGGAGCGGGTTGTGGTGCGGCCCTGCCTCCGCAGGATAGAGTGAGTGGTGCACTGCGCTGGGAGAGGGCACATGAAAAAGATGAAGAACGAGGCGGAACTGGTCAAGGAAGCGCTGAAACGCGGCATGGAGTATGGCGAGCAGCGTGGGGTTGTCGAGTTCGAGGCGACGGACTCGCAGGCGGAGAAGATCGAGTACGTGTACCGCCTACTGGTTCACGATGGCAAGATCCAGCCGCTGGCCAAGGGTGACGAATCCCTGCAGCAGTTCAAGCACAAGTTGGCGAAGTGGGTGTCGCGTGAACTGCCGAAAGATCATCCGTTGCTGAAATAGCGGCCACGCGATTGCGTCGGCGCGCCTGCCGTCGCCCCACCTTCGCGCTTGGGTGTGGGGCGTGCCCCGGCTCGAGGGCTCGACCCTTTTTCGATCTGCTTGCTATCGCGCGTGATCTCCCGCCTCAGCGGCGGTGCGTAGCTCGTTGAATGCCTGGCGCTGCGCGTCCTGCCAGCGCTGGAAGCGGCGGCGTTGCCAGAGGTAGGCACCAACCGCGGCGAGCAGGGCACCGATGACGATGGGGGCATCGAAACGCCCCAGGTGAGTGCCCATTGCGCTGAGCGCGATCCAGGGAACGATGCCGACCACGAGATAGACCAGAATCGCGAGGTGAAGCGGCCGCAGGCGCGGGCGGTAGCCCAGGCGATCGTCGGCGATGTTGTCGGCACGGGCATCGAGCCGACTGATGGTTTCCTCATCGAGTCGCCTGCCCTGTTGGCGAGGTGCGGTCATCGCGGCGCCGCCTTCTACTCGTTGCGAGGGGGACTTCGGAGTGTCGCACATTCGGGTCACTGTACGGGAAACAACGACTTCCGTGCGCGGATGAGGTCGCGATATCGTACGTGTGCTGAGTCAACCCTTGGGAGGCAAGCCGGGCGATGGATCCAGCGATTCTGCGCCACAAGACGACACTGACCTTTGATGTGGTCGGCACGGTGATCGACTTCGAAAGCGGTATTCTGGAATGGATGCGACCCTGGCTGGACGCACAAGGGGTTACGCGCTCCGATGCCGACATCCTCACGACCTTTGCCCGTGCCGAGGATGAACTCCAGCGCAACCGAGCCGATCTGCCCTTCACCGAGATGCTGCCACGGATCCATGCACGCATGATGCAGTGGTGGGGTCTACCCACCGATGATGCGGCGGCGGATTCGTTCCGTGCTTCGATTGCCGACTGGCCGGCCTTCCCCGATTCCGCTCCCGCTCTCTCGGCGCTCGGGGAGCACTATCGCCTGATCGCGGTGACCAATGCCGATGCCTGGGCGACCGATGCGATGGATCGCACCGTGGGCGGGCTGTTTCATGGGCGCGTGACCTGCGACGAGGTCGGCGTGAACAAGCCCGATGCCCGTGTGTTCCAGCACGTGCTCGACAAGTTCGGCCTGGCACGCGAGGAGATTCTGCATTTCGGCCAGAGCCAGTACCACGATATCGGCGGCGCCCGCGATTTCCGCCTGACCGTAGCCTGGGTCGAGCGCCGCCAGGGCGCTGCGGGTTGGGGCGCGACACCGACGCCGGAACGCGTCGTCGAGCCTGATCTGCACGTCACCAACCTCGACGAATTGCGCCAATGTCTCCTGGACTAGACTCGATCTCGTAGCGATGTCATCTACGGCCACAGTAGCTGCCTAGGCCGGAATTTCGTCGCCATCTCGGACACGCCCGCCCGGCCAGCCCTCACTGGGGAGGGACATGGCCGTTCCACCTGGTCTATTCTTGGCAACAGGGATGCGATGGGTGGAACAGACGATCCTGTCCCTCCCATCCGGCAGCGAGAGCTGCCACGTCGGGGGTGCCCGCCTGACCGGTGATCCCGGTCCGGGTACCTGAACCCCGCCTCCGGTGACCCCGGAGGTGCAACGCATGCAGCATGGGGGTGATCATGACCGACCAGCGCAAGGCCGACGCGCACATCGTGCACAAGCCCCGCTTCCTGAGCGGGCAC
>SLKC01000153.1 GCA_007134775.1 Ectothiorhodospiraceae bacterium
CTATGCATTACGCACATCTCCGGAGGCGAGGAGAAAGCCGGTAACTAAGTCGTGAAGTCGTAGGATGCCGCGCCAGAGCACTTTGACACCAGGATCACCATCGCTCTTGCGGCCCAGAAAGCCGCCCAGTTTCGCCAGCCACAGTACGGCCTCGGCGAGAGTGGGGGGCGCGTCCGGTGGCGCTTTGCGTCTGTGGTAGCGATAGAGCGCCTGCCATTCCAGATCCGTGAACGCTACCGTGCAGGGCACATCGCCGTTGACACGGGCGCTATACGTCATCCACAGCAGCCGCAGCGCCACCGCGCTAAGCAGCGCGAGCAACCGCTCCAGGCCGGCTATCGTGTGCAACTGGCTCTCTTCGATGCGGCAGCCGCTCTTGAGCACGAAATGGTAGCGCTCGATCAGCCAGCGCTTCTCGTAGTAGCGCACGCACTGCAATGCATCCTCGGAGCTCGCAACCGGAAGATCGGTCAGCAGGCGCCACAGAATGGGCGTGGCGTGTTCGGGAGCGTCGATCTCGCGCACCTCGATGGCGCTGACGGCTACCGGCTCAAGCGACGGGTCATGCACGCCCCTTTTGGGCGGCCGGATCGTCACCGGGCAAAAGCGCAACTGCACCAGCGCGGTGCGCGCAACACGCTCTCTGGCCGAATGCACCAAGAGCTCGTACTCTGCCGACACGGGCTGATTTTCAACCGTGGGCCAGAGGCGCTGGCCCTCGCCCTTGAGGCGACGATCGCGATAGGCGCGAATCAACAGGCATGAGCGCTCACGCCGCTGTGTGGCGAATACCTCGAAGATATCGCCCTCGCGATCGGCAATCTGGATAAGGAGCTTGTCGGCGGGCACTGCGGCCTCAACCGCCCGGACTGTTTCAACCCACCGGTAGCTCTCTTTCGCTTCGATCGGGAGCTGTTTGCGATCGCGGCTCTTGCCGATCTGCTCGGGATCGCGCGCCCAGTCCCGCTGATCGAGCAGGCCGAGAGGGACGCCGTCTTCGCTGACGGCGATCGCCGAGTGGACGAACATGCCGTGTCCGCTGGCGTTGGGGCCGCCTGTGGGCCCCAGGCCTTCAGTCGCCGGGTGGCCGCTGAAATCAAGGCAGGTGGTATCCTGAGGCGCCAGCACGACCTCGGTGTCGGCCAGTCGCTTGACGGTGCCACGCTGCAATGCAGCCCGAATCGCATCGGGCTCGACTGCAGGATTGTTGAGCAGTCGGTAGGCAGCGTCGGTCTCGGCTTTGCCTTCGAACACGGCAGTGATCAACGCTCCTGGCCTCTGAGCGATGCGTTCGACCATCTGTCTGGCGCGGCGATTGCGGCGCTCGTCGCCAAGATTGAGCGTCGCCAGATCGTCGTTGGCCCATTGCTGTGCGCTTGAGGACGCCATTTTCTATCACCTCAAGCGCGGTAATTCTTGAAACTTATACAGCGTACCTCCTCCCACCGCAAGAAATGTGCGTAATGCATAGGGGGTTGGGAGGGGGCCGGGGGGTGAGGCCGTCCTGAGCCGCTCACGCAGGCTACCCACCAAACTCGGTCGCACCCTCTCGCGCTCTGGGAGCCCGATCGCATCTCCTACGCCAGCTCACCCGCGCGGTCGAGGCAGATTGCCGCGGCCACCACCGCCGCCGTCTCGGTCCGAAGTACTCGCGGGCCCATCGTCACCAGCGTCACGCCCGCCTTCTGCGCGCTTGCTTCCTCGGCGAGATCGAAGCCGCTCTCCGGGCCGATGAACAGCGCAAGAGCCTCAGCGCCGCGCAGCTCCCCGGCCCGCTGTCCCAGCGACGGCGCGTCGCTGCCCGCAAGCCCCGCCGAGGGCATCACGCCGGGCGACTCAGAGGCCCGGAAATGTCCCAGCGCCTCGGCCCACCGCATTGGTGGAGCGACCTGCGGGATCTGCGTCCGACCACACTGCTTCGCGGCCTCCTCGACGATCCGCTGCCAGCGCTCGCGCTTGCGCTCGACGGCCCCGCCGCTGAGCCTCACGACCGACTTCGCCGACAGCACCGGCACGAAGCCGCTCACTCCGACTTCGGTGCACATGCGCAGGGAGGTCTCGTAGCGCGAGGCGCGGGGCAGGCCGTGGTAGATCGTCAGCGCCACGCGCGGCTCAACGGGCGTTCGCCGCGGCTCGCCGAGGGTCGCCACGATCCGCCCCTCACCGGCCTCGGCGATCGTGGCCTCGCGCTCAACCCCGCGCTCATCGACCACGGTGAATCTGTCACCGATGGTCATGCGAAGGACGTTCAGCAGGTGGTGCGCGTCGGAGTCGGTCACGGTCGCGGTGTCGCCGGCGATGCTCGGCTCGTCGAGAAAGATCCGGGTCATCGGCCCTCGCCTCGCGGGGCGGTGCAGACGAAGCCGATCCACTCCCCGCTCGGGCGCGGAACGATCTGCTCGAAGCCCGCCTCGCGCAGTGCTTCGAGCACGCTCCCCTCCTGCTCGATGGGGATGCCGGTGCAGACGTAGATGCCGTCGGGAGCAAGCAACTCGGCGACGCGCGCGGACTCCTGCGCGATGACCACCGGGTTGATGTTGGCCACGACGACGTCCCACGGGGCCTCAAGCGCGCTGAGGGTGTCCACCACCCGCAGCTCGACGCGTTCGCCCGCCTCGTTGCGCAGGACGTTCTGCTCGGCGACGCGGATCGCGGAGGGGTCGCAGTCGATTCCGAGCACCTCACCGGCGCCGAGCCTCGCGGCGGCGATGGCGAGGATGCCCGAGCCGCAGCCGAAGTCGAGCACGCGGTCGCCCGGTCGCATTCGCTCCTGCATCTCGTGGATGCAGATGCGAGTCGTCGGATGCTGGCCGGTGCCGAATGCGAGGCCGGGGTCGATCTCAATCACGATGTCGTCGCGGCGGGGCTTGAGGTGCGGGCTCGGCCACGGCTCCCAGCTCGGCTTGATGACGATGCGACCGATCCGGGCGGGCTTGTGATGGGCGCGGAACGCCTCCAGCCAGTCCTCCTCGGGAACGACCTCGGCCTCGATGGCCGCCGAGCCGCCGAGGAGCGTCTCGGGAACCGCGGCGAGCGCGCGGACGCGACGTGTGGCGTCCGCGGTCGCCTCCGGGGAGAAGTAGGGGCCCATGTAGCCGCTGACTTTCGTCACGGCTTCGTCCTCTTCGACGATGACGCCGTTGGGCGAGATTGGGATGAGCGCGGCGGTGATTGCATCGGCGACCGCCGATGGGCACTCCACGGTCACGCGCACCCAGAGTCGTCCGCGCTGATCGGGGGACATCCTACCCCTCCCCGCCAAGCACCTTCCGGCGGATGCGGTCAAACAATCCGGCGTGTTCGGCCGGCTCAATGCTCTCGCCGCGCTCCATCGCAAGCTCCATCAGCAGGCCGCGCTGCGTCTCGTCGAGGTCGGTCGGGGTCACGACGCGGAGGTTGATCACCTGTCTGCCGCGGCTGCCACCATGCAGCTTCGGCAGGCCCTTTCCGGGCAACACAACCGTCTCACCGGTCTGTGCGCCCGGCTGGACCGTGATCTCCGTCTCCCCCTCAAGTGTCGGCACGGTGATGGTGTCGCCGAGGGCGGCCTGCGAGAACGACAGATCAAGGTCCATCAGCAGGTCGCGGTCGCGGCGGGTGAAGTCAGGATGCTCCTCGACGCGCACCCGGATCAGCAGATCGCCCGGAATCCCGCCGCCCGCGGGCACATGTCCGTGTCCGGCCATCCGGATTCCCTGGCCGTCCGCAATGCCGGGAGGGATGGCAGCAAGCACTTTCTGCGAGGACTGCGTCACACCCTGACCTCTGCAGGTCGAGCACGGATCCGTGACGATGGTGCCGCGGCCATCGCAGCGCGGACAGGCGCTGGAGGTCGCCATCACGCCGAGCAGCGTCTGCCGGTGCTGGGCAACACGGCCTCGCCCCCCGCACATGTCACAGGTGCTGGGAGCCGAGCCGGGCGCGGCGCCGCTCCCGTCACAATCATCGCACTCGGCCTGCCGCGTGACCTCAAGCTCGGATTCGAACCCCTCGAGCACTCCCTTGAGGTCGATCGTGACGTCGTAGCGGAGGTCGGCTCCGCGGGCCTGAGCCTGGCCGCCGAAGTCACCGAAGGGCCCGCCCGCGCCGCCGAAGACCTGGTTGAAGAGGTCGAAGATGTCGGCGTGTCCGCTGGCGGCGCGCCCGTTGCCGCCGTCCTCACCGTACATGTCATAACTCC
>SLKC01000050.1 GCA_007134775.1 Ectothiorhodospiraceae bacterium
AGCCAGACCAGCGCTGCCTGATGTTCGCGGGCTGCTTGCGCGAGCACGGTGGCGGGGGTGTGGCTGGCCAGATTGATCACCGGCCAGCCTCGGCTGGCGAGCACGGTTGCAGCCATCAGGGAGGGCAGTGAGTGGAAATCGTCGTTGGATGCGCTGCCGATGGCCGTTGGCGCGGAGGGGTTCGGTGATTGCAGATGGCGGATACGACTCAAGGTTTGCATGCACATTTCGCTGGCACGATGCTCGATCAGTATGCCCTGATCGTCGTGACACCAGCGCTCTCCGAGTTGTCGCATAACCGGTGCGATCACCTCGTCGATCAATTCGGCGACGGCGTGTCCCTGCAGGTAGGCATGCATCACCATTCCGCTCGCGACCGCCTCGTCGCCACTTTCGAGGGCAGCGCGCAGCGCCTCGGTTGTCACCGGTTCGCTACCCTCATGCCCGAGTTCGGAGAAGCCAAGGACTTCGGGCCGCACCACGGGGAATCCGCATTCACGGATGAATCGTACGGCCTCGCTCAAGTAAATGCGGCGATGCCCCCCGACAGTGCGAGCGACCTGGAGGTGGCCATTGTCGGCCCAGCGCTTGAGCGAGGACTCACTCACGCCGATGGCTTGGCCAAGCTCCTTCGGTGACAGCAGCGATTTCATGGCGCGACCGGTTTGCACGTTTTTGTGATCCTAGAGTGCAGTGCCGAGGCGGTCAAGTCGATCGTCGCGGAAGCCGGTTTCTCGGGACCGTCGTCCGAGCGTCCTTTGCGGGTGTCCTCGTCACGAGCGCGTATCGATACCTTGCTCCTTCCCCCGGCAGGGCATGTCGATTACCGTTCGCGTGCCGTCAGGCAATCAATTGCGTCACCGGAGAGGGCAATGGGCCTGTTGCTGGGCATCGACACGGGGGGCACCTATACGGATGCCGTGCTCTGTGACCCCGATCACCACGTTCTGCGTCGTGCCAAGGCGCTGACTCGCCACGACGACCTCGCCGCGAGCATCGCCGAGGCGCTGAATGGCGTCATGTCCGCTGCGCAGGGCCCGGTGGACCTGGTATCCCTGTCGACCACGCTGGCGACCAATGCGCTGGTGGAGGGCCAGGGTGGGCCCGTGGGGTTGATCCTGGTCGGCCAGTCGCGCGATTTCCTGCAACGCAGCGGATTGGGTGAGGCGCTCGGCGGTGATCCGGTCATCCTGCTCGATGGGGGGCATGATGCCGCAGGCAACGAGCGTGCTCCCCTCGATGTCGACACCGCGCGCCACGTGATCGCTCAGCATGCGCCGCGCGTCGGTGCCTTCGCCGTGTCGAGCTTCTTCGCCACGCGCAACCCCGCCCACGAGCGCCGCTTGCAGCAGCTTGTGCATGAACTCACGGGGTTGCCCGTCTCCACAGGTCACGAGCTGTCGGCGGCCTTGGATGCCCCAAGGCGTGCGCTCACCGCGCTGTTCAATGCCCGCCTGATCGGATTGCTCAGTGATCTCATCAACGCCGTGCGGCGGCAGATCGCGGCCTGGGATATCGCTGCCCCCTTGATGGTCGTGCGCGGTGATGGGGCCCTGATGAGTGCGGATTTCGCGGTTGCCAGTCCGGTTGAAACGATCCTGTCGGGGCCGGCCGCGAGTCTGGTCGGGGCGCGTGTGCTCGCCGGTGAGCCGGACAGCATCGTCCTCGATATCGGTGGCACGACCAGTGACATCGGCGCCCTCGAAGGCGGCGAGCCCCAGCGCAGCCGCGAAGGTGCGGTCGTCGGCGGTTGGCGTACACGCGTTGAGGCGGTCGCGGTACAAACACACGGCCTCGGTGGGGATAGCGCCGTGCGCCTGGGCGGCGTCGCGTCCACGCTGCACCTGGGGCCGGACCGGATCATGCCGCTGGCGCTGCTCGGTACGCTCCATCCCTCGAGCCGCGCGATACTGGCCGAGCAGGCGGACGAACAGCCACTGCGCGAGCATGCAGGCTGGTTCGCGCTGCGCCAGCGGGAGCCGGTTGGTGGCGCGGACAGCCTCTCGGCGGGTCAGCGGCTGCTTTGGTCACGGCTCGGGGATGGGCCGGTGGCGCTGGTCCGGTTGTTTGACGACCAGACTCGCCTGCGAGCCCTGCAGCGCCTGGTGGCGCGCGGCCTCGTGGTCCTGTCGGGGTTTACCCCGACCGATGCCGCCCACGTGCTCGGCGGCCATGATGCCTGGTGTGCGGAGGCGGCCGGGCTGGGAGCCAGGATCTGGACGCGCCGGGCGTGGGAGCGTCTGGGCCGTGATTTGGGGGATGAGGAGGCATTTGCGCGCCATGTGCAGCGGGAGATGGTGATCGCGATGGCGCGCGCTGTGCTCGGCTACGCACTTGCCGACACCGAGCTTGCCCCGGATGGCAGCCTAGTGGCGTCGGCCCGCGCCCTGATCGACCGTTCGCTGAGGGCTTCGGCGCCGCATCCGCGCGTTGCGGTTGATGTGCGGCTGAATGTGCCGCTGCTGGTGCTGGGGGCGCCTGCGGCCCGTCATGGCGAAGCCCTGGGCGAACGCCTCGGTACCCGCGTGGTCGTACCCGCTTGCGCCGACGTGGCCAATGCCGTTGGCGCCGTGGCCGCGGGCGTTGTTCAGCGCGTCGTTGCCACGATCACCCCGCTCCCCGACGACCGATTCCGCGTCCATACCCCCGAAGGCGTCCATACCTGCGGCACTCTCGATGAGGCCCGCCGCTGGGCCGCCACCGAGGTCGAGCGCATGGCGGCGGCGCGCGCCGCCGCTGCGGGTGCGCAGGGGGTCGAGGTGGAGATTGCCCGGGACGAGACCATTGGCCACAGCGAAACGGGCGATGAGGTCTTCTTCGAGGGGACGGTCAGCGCGACCGCACGCGGTCGACCAGCCCTGGCTCGGGCGATGGACCATTTGGCGTGAAGTGGCCGCGCGTCGTAGCGCCGGCACGGGCTGCGCCCGTACCGGCGATGGTTCTCTCGCGCCGGTGTGCTAACGACTGACGGCGTCCGTGGGCTGGAGGGTGACTTTCGCCTTGTCGGCGTCCGGCTTGTCCTGCCAGCGTTCCCAATAGCGTTCGCGCAGATCGTTGGCACGGTCCATTCGCGCCGCTGCCTCTTCTTCGGCTTCGGGGGTCAACCGCACCGTCTGCATCTCGTCGCGCCATGCGGCGAATTCGTCGGATCCGAGGTAGAAGCGCGCGTCCGGATCCGTCTTCACCGGCACCAGCGAGAAACGCACCGAGAAGCCCCAGCGCGGACGCACGATTGCGTAATAGGTCTCGCCGCCGTCGACGTTGGCGCGCATGAAGTCGGCCGCCTCAGAGGTCACCATGAAGTAGTGCGTTCCGGGGTCGACCGTGGTCGTCAGCTGTCCCCCCACGGGCACGGTGCCGAGGTAGACCGTGTCCTCGCTGGTTGTGTCGTAGACGTGTGAGCGGACGCCGGCCCCCTGGGACGAAGGCCGCATGAAGACGATCTTGGCTTCGTCGTCGGCCGGTGCCGCCAGAGGCTCGTCTGTCTCCAACATGGCACCCGAATGGGTGGCGCAGCCCGAGGCGATGGCGGTGAACAGGCTGAATGCCAAGGCGTAATGGCGTGCAGGCATTGGGGTTTCCCTCCCACAGTTGTTGCGTTGATGGCTGTAAGGGACCGGATGGCTCCGGTCCGGTTCGGGCACGAACGTGCCGCCTCTGCCAGCGGGGCTGGCAGCATGAGCCACGGACGGGCGCGTCCATGGCCCGCTGTCGGCCCGGCGAGAGCCGGGCCGCGCCCATCCGCACAGACGGGCAATGGGGCGGGCGCATCGCAACGCCCGCCCCTAGGAGATTCGCGTCAGACGTTCGAGTCGGGGAACTCCGCCTTCTTGCGGTCGATGTAATCGCACAGCGCCTCGTCCACCGCGGGGTCGAGCTCTGGCGCTTCATAGTCGGCGAGCTTCCGCTTCCACAGCTTGTTGGCCCGCTGCATCGTATCCAGCCCCCCTTCGGACTCCCACTGCTCAAAGCTGTTGTTGTCCGAGATCGTGGACCGGTAAAAGGCTGTTTCGAAATTGGCCTGTGTATGCGTGGCACCCAGGAAGTGATTACCGGGACCGATTTCGCGCAGTGCATCGAGCGCCTGGCCGTTCTCAGACAGATCGACGCCATCGAGGAAGGTCTGGATCATGCCGAGCTGGTCGCTGTCGATGATGAACTTCTCGTAGCCCAT
>SLKC01000116.1 GCA_007134775.1 Ectothiorhodospiraceae bacterium
GCCCTCCATCGCCCCCGCCCAGTCGGACGAGTTCTGCGGGACCAGCGGGCGCAGCAGGATCACCAGCTCGGTCTGGCGGGTCTCGCCGGCGCGCTGGCGGAAGAGGTGGCCGAAGAGCGGGATGTCGCCGAGGAAGCCGGCCTGGGCTTCATCGCGCCGGGTCTCGTCCTGCATGAGGCCGCCGATGACAATGACCTGGCCGTCCTCGGCGCGCACGACGGAGTCGGATTCGCGCACCGTGGAGAAGGCGAGCGGCAGGCTCTGCTCCTGGCCGCCGATGGTGAGGTTCTTGGTCTGGTCGATGACCTCGGTGACCGCGGGGTGGACGTGCAGGGTGACATCGCCGGCACGGTTGATCTGCGGGGTGACGTCCAGCGAGATGCCCGAAAAGAAGGGGGTGATGTCGACATCGATGCCGCGGATCTCCTCGCCGACCCCGACGCCGGTGGCGCGGCGGTCGGTGCTGACGTCGGTGACGAAGAACTCGTCGCTGCCGACCTTGATGACCGCCTTCTGGTTGTTGATCGTCGACACACGCGGGCTGGAGAGGACGTCGACCTCGCCCTGGGTGTCGAGCAGGCGGATCAGCGCGGCGAAGTCGTCGGTCTGCGCGCCGATGGCGAAGAGGCCGCCGAAGTCGAAGGTGTCGGCCTGACCGGTGCCGGTGACCGAGCCGGGATCGAACGCGCCGTCGCCGGTGAGCACGGTGGAGCTGCCCCCGGTCAGCGTGGTCTGCAGGCCGGCGATGGCGCCGTCGGCGCCGCTGCCGAGCGCGGCCCAGTTGACGCCGGTCTGGTAGGCGTCGGCGAGCTCGACCTCGATGATCTTGGCCTCGAGGATGACCTGACGCTGGAGGTTTTCCTGGGCCTCGCGCAGGTAGTCGCCCACCTCGCGCAGCTCGCCCGGCATGGCGCGCACGACGACCAGACCCGCATGCGGGTCGACCATGACCTCGCGGCCATCAGCGTTGCCGACCATGGCCTGCAAGGTGGTCTCCAGTGCCGGCCAGAACTCGCTCGCCGAGGTGGTCTCGATGGCGCTGCTCTGGCGCGCCCGATCGCCGCCGTCGTCGCCGCTCTGGGTGACCTCGCCGGCGCTGACGCGGGTGCTCGATTCCCCCTCGCGGCGGACGTTGAGGTAGTCCACGTGGAAGATGCGCGACTGCAACCGCGCCGGGGTAATGATGAAGGCGTTGCCGTCGCGCTCGTACTCGTAGCCATAGACCCGGCGCACCATGCGCATGACCTCGGGGACGGTCACGTCATCGAGCTCGAGGCTCAGGCTACCGTCGACATCGGGGTGGACGACGATGTTGTAGGGGGTGTCATCGACCAGGCTGCGGAAGAAGGTCTGCGCCGGCAGATCGTCGGCGACGAGGTCGAAGCGCATCGCGTCGGCTCGCTCGTCGGGGAGTTCGGGCTCGATCTCGGGCATGAGGGCCTCGTCCAGATCGTCCGGATCGGGCTCGTCGGCGTGCTCGCGGTTGGCGGCGATGCTGTCGTCGAGCTCCTCCTGGATGCGCTCGAGGGTGGAGCCGCCGTCCCCGGAGGTGGTGCGCTCGGGCGGGTCGGTGGCGGCGCAGCCGGCGAGCACCAGCAGGGTCGCGGCGGCGGCCGCCCGGCCTGGCAGGCGTGGCATCATGGTTGTTCTTCCTCCCGGGAGCGGTCGCGGATGGCGGGCCGCTCGCTGGCGATGGTGAATTCCTCCCCGTCGCGGCGCAGGCGCGCGCTGCCGCGCGTGACGGCGACCACCTCGGCGCCGTCGATGGTCTCCCCCGGGCCGACGATGCGGCCGTTGATGACGGCGACGCGACGGTCGCCGGCGACCAGCGTCGAGGCGAGATGGTAGTCCGCCGGTCCCGGCTCGGCGGGCTCGACGGCGTCGACGTCCGGCGTCGGCGGCGCCAGCGGGTCGCTGAGCTCGGCGGCCGCGGGCGCGGCGGCGAGCAGGGCCACCAGCAGAAATGCCCGCGGCATGGCACCGCACGACCGATTGGCGCGGCACTCCTCAAACACCGATCCACTCCTCGTCGAGACTCAGGGTCGACAGCGTGATGGTCGCCCGCGCGTGCGGGTGCTCCTCGGTCTCGATGCGCAGCGCATCCCACTGCAGCTCCCAGTCGAGGCTCTCGAGGCGCTGCAGGTAGCCCAGCAGGGCGAAGAAGTCGCCGCGGGTGACCACCTCGACGGTGTGGCGGTAGACCGGCGGGATGCCCTCGTCGGCGTCGGCGGCAATGATCTCCTCGACGCCGGTGTTCTCCAGCGCCTCCAGGCGCAGGCCCGCGTCGGCGCCGACCATGTCGCGCAGCAGAGCAACCATGCGGTCGGGGCCGATCACGCGCGCGGTGCGCTCGGCCAGCTCGGTCTCGAGATCCGCGATCTCGGCCTCGAGGGCGGTGATCTCGTCCTCGTCCTCGGCGTCCTCGAACTCGGCGAGCTGCTGCTCGAGGCTCGCCTCGGTGGCGCGCAGGGTCTCCTTGTTGCTCTCGAGCTCGCCGATGCGCGCCTCGGCGCGCTCCTGACGCTCGGCGAGCGGCGTCTGCACGGCGACGTCCCAGACCAGGAAGAGCACGACGACCACGGCGGCGAGCAGCAGCAGGCGCTCGCGCAGGTGCCTCTCGTCGATGCGCGTGCGCAGGGTCTCGATGCTGGCGCTCAGGGCCTTGATCACGGGTCGTCGTCCTCGGGCTCGCTGGCGATGCGGAAGTCGATGTGCTCGGCGTCGTCGTCGGCCCGGTTGAGGGCGAGCTTGCGGAAGCTGTGGCCGGCGTAGGCCGGCTCCTCGCCGAGCGCGCTCATCAGCTCGGGGACGCGCTCGGGCGTCAGGGTGTGGCCGCGCAGCGAGATGCGCTCGCCGCCCTGCGTGAGGCGGATCTGCGACAGCCAGAGATCCTCGACGGTGCGCCGCGCCAGGCCCTCGACGTGCGCCGAGAAGCCGGGGCGCTCGGCCAGGGGGCCCGCCTCCAGGTAGTCGAGCAGCTCCTGCTTGGCATCGAGTTCGGCGCGCAGGCTCGCGGCGCGCTCCGGGTCGACGGCGTCATCGCGGGCGCCGGCGACCTCGGCGGTGATCTCGGCGACGCGCGCCTCGAGCGCGTCGTGGCGGGCCTCGGTACGGGCGACCTCGTCCTCGAGGCCGACCGCCTGCCACCAGGCGTGGGCGGTGAGCCCGGCGAGGACGAGGAGCGTGGCGCCAGCGGCGAGCGCGATGTGGACGCTGTCGGCCGGCTTGCGCACCCGCCGGCGCGGATCGCGGTAGAGGTTGATCTGCTGGGTCGCGCTCATGCCGGCACCTCGTGCTCGCGCAGGGCAGCGCCCACGGCCTGCAGCAGCGGCGCGCGCTCGCTGGCCGGGTCGGGCTCGCTGGCGACATCGGCGATCTCGTCGAGGCGGATGCAGCGGCAGTCGACCCCGCTCAGGCTGGCGCCGACCTCGGCGGCGACGCGCTCGGTGGCCGCCGTCGCCGGGTAGATGTAGAGGGCCCCGAGCGGCGGCTGGGCGAGCGCGCTCTCGAAGTAGTCGAAGGAGCGCTGGACCTCGAGGACGAGGTTCTCGATGGTGGCGGCGTCCTCGCCGAGCAGCGCGGCGTGGCCCGTATGCAGACTGCGGGCGAGGAAGAGCAGGCCGTCGCGGTAGACCGTGAGCAGGCCGCCGGTGTCGTCGAGCGCGAGCAGGGCGTGGCCGCCGCGGGCGGCGGGCAGGCGGTGACAGATGTTGCGCTGGGCCAGCTCCGGGATGTCGAGGGCGACCAGATCGAGCCCGGCATCGCGGATGAGCTGGGCGCGCTCGTCGACAACCGAGCGGCGGGCGACGACGACGTTGGTCTGCGGCTCGCCGCGCTGGGCGGCCTCGGGGGGCTCGAAGGTCTCGATCACGGCCTGGTCGAGCGGCATGTCGATGAGATCGCGCACGTACCAGGCCGCCGCCTGATTCATCTCGGCGGCGGGCACGCGCGGGGTCTCGATCTGCACGACGTGGTAGTCGCCGGGTGCGACGACGCCGACCGCACGCGTGCGCGCCAGGCCCTGGTCGTCGACCACCGCCTCGAGCTGGCGCGCGAGCGCCACCGGATCGGCGGCCGGCAGCCACGCCGCCTGGTCGAGCCGCGGCGGGCGGTCGCGGCCGCCA
>SLKC01000091.1 GCA_007134775.1 Ectothiorhodospiraceae bacterium
CGGGTCGATTTCGTCGGCCGCTGTGGACAAGGCCCCGTTCAGGCCTGCCGGGCCAAGCGCTGAGGCCTCTGCATCCTGCTCGGGTGCCAGCGCCGTCACGGCCGGGCGCAGTGGCGCATTCGGCGCGAGCACACCGTAGTAGCGAAGTCGGTGACGCCGGGGCGGCGGCACCAGCGCGGCCACGCGCTCGATGAGCTGCGGCGGTGACAGGATCAGCTCGGTACGACCGTCGGGCCGCGCCTTGGGCAGGCGATCGCGCACGCGCTCGGCGTCGATCCATTCCAGGCGCTCGCCGGCAAACGGCGGGCGGGCGCAGTAGCGTAACAGGCGCTCGCGCCCGCGGCGGTCGGCGCCGGCGATGCCCACCGAGGCATCGAGCGAGAAGCCGCCGCCGTGGGGCCATTGCTCCATCTCCAGGCGATCGCCGCGCTCGATCCAGCCGCGGCGCTGGAAGGCGTGCAGGATCCGCCGGCGCACGGCGACCTGGACGGTCTCGATGTCCTCGGGGCTCGGCGCAGGCGCGGGGTGGAAGTGAACGCCCTCGCCTTTCGGCTCGAACGCACGGCCGCGAACACGAACCGGTTCCACGCCTGTTTCAGCCAGGCATGCTCGATCTCCGCCGCCTCCTCCGGACTCTGCTCATCGGACTCGCCCTGCACCGCCGCGACATCGTAGCCGGCACCCTCGACCGCCCGCCGCAGGGCTTCCCCGTCGGGCCCGTCGCCACCAGCCGTGACGGTCACGCGATGCTGGGCGATGTTGGTATCGATGCGATGCACGCCATCGAGCTGCTCGAGCGTATGGCGCACGATACCGGCGCAGTGGTCCGAGCCCATGCCCGGAACCGTCAGGCGAATCGTGCGCGCCGCTTCATTGTGCGCGGTATCCAGTGCGGTGTTCATGATCGTTTCTCCTCACCCGCGGAGGCGCGAGTCCATGCTGGCCTTTCCGGTTCGGTACCGAGCGTATTCACTGCCCTCGCCGCAAGACGGGCCAGTTCGAGAACGCGAGGACGTAGACGAAGACAATGTTCGCCAGCGGAACCAGTACCAGCAGACTCCAGAATCCGGAGTACCCCGCCTTCTGGCAGATCTGCCAGAAGGGAATCACGATCAGGGCTGCCATCAGCAGCATCCAGATCAACGATCCCGCACCCATTCCGTCATGCATCATCATTGAAGCTCTCCCGTTTCACCGCATGGCGTCGTGCAGCGCGCCTGAAACGCAAGCCTGCACCCTCCCATGGTGTCAAGGTCAACTCGGATCGAAACTCCTGAGATCAGACCGGCCCGCCCGCGTGCCAAGGGCGCGAGGGCGGACCGCGTGCCTGCTCAGGCGCCGTACTCCAGCGTGGTCATCATCCCGCCCGCCATGTGGTAGAGATGATGACAGTGCAACGCCCAGCGTCCCGGGTTGATGGCATCGAAGGCGATCGTGACCCGCCCCCGGGCCGGCACCAGAACGGTGTCGCGCATGGCCCCCGAAAACCGTTGACCGTTGACTGCCACAACCTGGAAATGATGGCCGTGCAGGTGCATCGGGTGGGCCATGGTGGTGTCATCGATGAACGTGATCTCCACGCGCTCACCGGGATTCGCGTTCAAGGGCTGATGTTCACCGAATACGGCGCCGTTGATCTCCCACGTGTAGCCTGACGCCTCGCTGAACCGCAGGGTGTGTCGACGATCGGGCTCACGCCGCTCCAGGGGGTTGGCCGCTTGCAACCGCGTTTCCAGATCGAGGCCGACCGCCTCCACCGCATGCTCGGCGTACTCGGCAAGCCGCCGGACCTCCCCATTGGGCGTCGCGAGAACAAAACCCGTGCGTGCCCGCTCGCCCTCACGCACGGCGAATACCGGCCAGGCGCCCTCTTCGCTCGGCAGATCCATGAGAATGTCGAGCCGCTGGGCAATTGCCATTTCGAACTGATGACCGACCACCGGTTCTATCGGCATGCCATCGACGGCAATCAACCGGCCTTCCATCCCATTGAGATCGATGCGGAAGTTGGTCGCGGTGGCGGCATTGATGAGGCGCAGACGCACCCGTCCGCCGCGCTCCACCCGGAAGACTTCGGGATCTGCCAGCGTGCGATCGTTCGCCAGGAAGGCGTCATAGTCGACATCATGCAGATGGACGCCGGCGTGACCGTTGCCATGACCGTTGCCATGACCGTTGCCATGACCGTTGCCATGACCGTTGCCATGACCGTTGCCATGACCGTTGCCATGACCGTTGCCGTGACCGTTGCCGTGACCGTGCCGCGCCAGGTCAGCCAGGATCTCTTCCGGATCGCGGAAGGTGAAGTCATGCAGCATCACCACGACTTCCTGCACATCGTCGCCGGCCTCTTCCGGGTCACGGACGATCAGCGGTGCGGCCATAAGCCGCTGTTCCTGCAGTCCCTCATGGGAGTGCATCCAGTGGGTGCCGGAGCGTTCGAGCGGAAAGTCATAGTCGTAGGCCTCGCCCGGCGGCAGCAGGGGCTGTGACAGTTCGGGCACGCCATCCTGCTCGAATGGCGGGGTAAGCCCGTGCCAGTGAATCAGCGTCTTCTCGTCGGTGTCGTTTTCAAGGCGCGCGCGGAAGCGCCTGCCGGCCTCGGTGACCAGGCCGTGGGAGCCGTCCGGCTGCTGCAGGCCGAACACCTGTGCCGAACGGCCGTTGACTTCGATGGTGCGCATGCCGGCACGAATCGTGGCTGCCTTGTCAGGCGCCGCAAGAACGGTGCCACGGGACAAGGGAAGAGTGGGAAGCACGGCCAGGGCACCGGCCGCGGCGGAATACGCCAGAAACTGGCGACGCGTCATGGAACTCATTGTGGGAACTCTCCTGCAATCGGTATCGATGTTGCGGGCCGACCCCGGGGATACGCGTGCGCGTCGGGGTCGACCCGAAAGCTGAAAGGTCGATTACGTAGCGAGAGTTCTGGGCGGGCGGTAAAGCCGGGCAAGTCTGCTTGCAGGCCCCGGTGTCACCGCGTTGTCACGAACCAGGTGTTCGACGGCGGTGTCAGCGGATAGCACGGCACTGGCGGGCACACAGAGCGGGCACACGGAAGCGACACAGGGAGCATCCTGCTCATCGACGGCATGTTCATCGCCCTCGCACCCGTGACTGTCACCGATCAGGCTAACCGTTTGGGCATCTCCGTGGGCGCCGCCGTGGCCCTGAACCGAGTGGTCGCCAGCGGCCATGTGCAACACACCCGAGACCGCCAGCAACACCACCATTGCAAGGGTCAGCAAACGGCGCGCAAGGCCTGCGGAGTTGATGATTGGCCGGAACATGGCGATGGAAATGCGCTCCTGGCGCGAAACGGTATCGCTGCGCGCAAGCGGATCAAGGTTGCAAGTTAGCGCACGCTCCCGCGCGTGTCGATGAGCAGGCCGGCAAATGCTTGCGGACCTGGCCCGACAACACCAAACCCCTCGCGGTCGCCGGAACCGCCCGCTATCCGGGCAAGGGGATATGCTCGTCACGATCCTCAGGTGGCAGAATCGAACCGGCCTACGCCCCAGTTCTCGGCGCGCCACTGATGCTTCGCTACCTCATTGGGCACGTCCGACGAGGCGACAACGCTATCGAGCCGCCTCGTCCGGAATGAGACGGTGTGGCACGCACGCCAGATAGGCGATCATGCCGAACAGCTCCACCAGCGACTGGAACACGATGACCACGACGGCCGCCTGCCAGGCTTCGGGCAGGGCGAACGCGATGGGCAGGACGACGAATGACTCACCCGACCGGCCGCCGCAGCTGGCTTCCCGGTCGGTCAGGCCGTGCCGAAGCGCGCCATGTTGAACCTGCGTCGATGCTCGTGTGGGGTGAGGCCAACGAGGCGCTTGAACAGTCGGCGAAAGAAGGCTGGCTCATCGTAGCCCACTCGCCAGGCAATCTCGTCGACCACGGATAGGAAATCCAACCGTCTCCTTCGAGATACTCCCCACGCCGCGTGGACTCGGTCAACCCGCAAAGCAGGCCAGCGTGAGCGCCGCTCCCCGTGTCGGACGGCGTTTCGACGCCCGCTGTTGCCTTCAGCACGCCTTTCCCGATTCCCGAACCAGCCCCGGCGCTCGCGCGCGGCAAGCCGGTGGCGTTGACGCC
>SLKC01000005.1 GCA_007134775.1 Ectothiorhodospiraceae bacterium
AGGCATCGGGGCTGGTGAGGAAGAGATCGGCGCCGGCGTCAACGGCGAGGGCGCTGTCGCCATCGAGTTCGAGCGGGATGGGGTCGGAATCGGTGCCGATGGCTTCGCCTGCGAGGATGAGGCCGACGTTGCCGTCCGTTGCCAGCTCGGCGTCGTTGGCGACGGTAAGGTCGCCATCGCCCGCTTCGAGGCGCCAGTTTTCGACCGAATCGTTGTTCGGACCATCGAGTGAGGCAAGGGTGAAGTCGCCTTCCACCTCGACCCCGCCGTCCAACCCAGACCGGCCGAGCTGGACCAGCTCAGCGTCGATCACGCCTTCCCAAGAGTTAAGTTGAAATGCGTCACCTTCGTCGAAAGTGATACCGTCATCGCCCAGGGTGATGCCCGCGTTATCCGTGGCCGGGGAGAGGAGCACCGCGCCGTCACCGCCGTCGGCCTCAACCTCGGAGTTCTGGCCACCGGTTGTGGCATCAAATGCCTGATCGGCACGGAGGTCGACGATGTCGCCAGACACCTCGACGCTGTCATCAAGAGTGAGCACACCGCTATCACCATCGGTGCCGCTCGCGGAAAGCAGGAGACTTCCATCATTGGCCGTCACCTGTGCACCGCTGTTCCCGCCCCCGTCAAGCGTGAGTGCGCCATCGATACTGATCAGCGCGGCATCGCCGTCGGTAGCTTCGACGGTGGCCTCGGCGCCGATCGTCAGATCACCGCCATCGACTTCGATGTGGATGTCATTGGCGGCGACGCCCTCGGCGTCTTGATCACCGAGGAGATCAAGCAGGCCATTGTCGTCCCCGATGACGTTCAGATCCCCCTCACCGACGACCAGCGTGAAGTCGCCAGCAATGGCGCCGCCGCCACCGTCGCTGGCGACGACGTCGGAGATCTCGTTCTCGCCGGAACCGAGAGCGACGTCATCGTTGTCGCCGCCCCGGCCGACGACCGCAAGCTGTGCAGTCGTCAGTCCGCCATCGCCGTCGTCGTTCTGACCGAGGCTGCCGCCGGTGTCGATGCGGATCGTGCCGTCGGTCGCACCGGCATCGACCGCGGCGTCGAGCTGGATGTCGTCGTCGGCTTCGAGTTCGATGTCGCCATCGTCGTTGAGCGCGATGGTCTCCTCAATGAGGAGGTCGGCGGCGGAGACGAGCGTGACGCTGCCCGCGTCGCCCGCGTCGAGGCCGTCGTTGCCATTGCCGTTGACGAAGCTCGCGCCGACGGTCAGATCGCCGCCATCGTGGTCGACATCGAAGCCGCCATCAGTGACGCCGCTCAGCGTTGTGCCTGCATCTTCCGTGCGTTCGCCGGTGTCGAGCCAGGCTTCGCCGTCCGCGGCCTCGGCGTAGAGGTGGTCGGCGATGACGGCGATACGGCCATCCTCGTCACCAACGCCAGCATCACCGCCGGCCTCCAGTTGGACTTGGTCCGCCTCGATTTCCCCCGTGCCGGTGAAGTCCTCGCCTGCGAGGACATTGATGCGGGCGGTGCCGCCGTCGGCTGTCGCCGTTGTGTCGCCGTCGAGCGTGATGCTGCCACCAGCGTCACTATTGTCGAACGTGATGATGGCGTCATCGCCGCCGTCGGCCGTTGCGCTCGCATCGTTGTGGAGCGTAATTGTGCCGCCCGCGGTCAGCTCAATCGTTGCGTCTGCAGTATCCGACTCGGCGCTCAGCGCGCCGTCGGCGCCGATGTCGTCCGCGGCATCAAACGTGATGAGAGCGCTGCCGTCGGCATTGTCGACGGCAATGCTCGCGCCCGCATCGACGGTGATATTGCCGCCATCCCGGGTCAGGGCATCGACTTCGTCGCTGGCAATGACATCCTCATGGAAGGTAATCGCGCCATTGTCCGCCTCAATCGTGACCGTACTTGCACCAGCGGCACCATCATCCTCGACAGCACCGACTTCAACGCTGGCATCATCGATCGCGATAAGTTCGAGGCTGTTGTCGCCGAGATCGAAGGTGGCGTCTTGTACGTCGATGATCTTGGCATCGCCCCCAAGATTGCTGGCGTCACTGATTAAGTCATCTTCGGCCGCGCCGTCCGGGGTGTACAGCTCGAGGCGCAGGGTGTTCTCACCGTCGTTGGGCGCAATTTCCGGATCGTCCTCCGTGTTGATCGTCTGCGTCGCCCACAGCAGGACGTTGCCGTCTTCTAGGTTGCTCGCGATGGTGGTATCGGAGATCGTGCTTTCGGTTGCATCCCCATCTCCGTCATCATCAACCCATGCATCGAATCTGTCGACATCAACGTCGAATCCGTAACCATCTGTATCGTCGTTTTCATCGCCATCCGTAATCGTCAACACTTCCGGATCAACGAGGAAGATCCCGGCCTCGCCGGCGGGGGAAGTGGTGTTCGCGCGGCCGGCGATGTGGACGGTGGCGCCGGAGACGTCGATGAGGCCGCCGTCGCCGCCGTTGTCGCCACCGCGGGCGGTCATGCGTGCGCCTTCGCGGAAGAGGTTGATGCCGTCGGCCCAGGTACGGATGGTGCCGCCGTCGCCCTGTTCGCCGGCGTCGGCGTGGACGGTGGATTCGGGGCGGTGGTGGATGGAGCCGCGGGCGCGCATCTCGACGCGACCGCCGTCGGCCTCGGCGGCGTCGCCGCCGGTGATGTCGATGGTGCCGCCCTGGTCGATGTCGACGCCGTCGATCTCGACGTTGCCGCCGTCGCTTTCGCGGTCGCCGCCGCGCGCGCGGATCTCGCCGACGTTGACGATGGCGCCCTGGTTGCTGCCGTCGCTGGCGGCGAGGCGGATGCTGCCGCCGTCGTTCTCGATGCGATCGGCGGTGATGATGCCTTCGTTGTTGACGACGTTGGCAAAGACGTCACGCGCGGCGCCGCCGGTGAGTTCGACGCGGCCGCCGGCGGCATCGATCTCGCCGGTGTTGAGGATGGCGTCGTCGAGGTCTTCGGCGTTGTTGAGCACGTCCTCGTCGACGGCGAAACGCATGAGGCCGTCGCCGTCGAAGTCGAGGGTCATGCGCTCGCCGGCGAGCATGTCGACGCGGCCGGCGTGGGCGCGGATCTCGCCCTCGTTGGCCACGCTGCTGCCGGCGAGGGTGATCTGGCCGCCGGTGGCGGCGTTGAGGGTGCCGTGGTTGATGATGCGGCCGGGGTCGCCGTGCTCGGGGCGCTCGAGGTCGTAGCGCCCGCTCATGAAGGCGTCGCTGTCGATGTCGTGGCCGGCGGCGATCAGGGAGCTGACGTTGACCTGGGCGTCGGCACCGAAGTAGATGCCGCGGGTGTTGGAGAGCACGACCTTGCCGTCGGCCTCGATGCGACCGTGGATCTCGCTGGCGTCGCCGCCGATGATGCGGTTGAGGGCGGCGGCATCGGCGCCGGGCTGGTTAAAGCGCACGAGTTCGCCGGGCTCGAGATCGAAGGTGTCCCAGTCGATGGAGAGGCGGTCGGAACCCTGGTCGATGCGGGTCTCGCGATCACCGTATTCGATGTTGCCATCGCCATCGACGATGTTGCCGCCTTCGGGGCCGGCGAGGGCGGCGGCGCCGGGAAACATGGCGACGAAGAGCACGGAGAGCGCGGGCAGGCCGGCGGCATGGTGGTCGGCGGCGCCGGGCAGGCGCGGGCGCGGGGCGCAGCGCACGCGCGGGGGCGGTGCGGCACCGGTCGCGCCTGCGCGGTGCTCGCGGGTGGGCACGGGTGCAGCCCCCTGCGGACGCCCGGGACCTGGTGCGGGGGGCCGGGGCGCGGCCTTGCGTTCGCGGCGACGGGTACTCGGACGCGGTGTCCCTTTTTTCATGACAAGAGTTCCTCCCCCCTGACGGACCACCCCGCGGATGGGGGCCTGTGCCGACCGGCCACCGCACCGGAACGCGCGGCGGGCGTCGACATGCCCGTGTCGCTCGGGCGCGGCGGGGCGCTCGGCCGTGGCGAGGCGCCCTGTTGGGGACCGGTCCTGACCATGATCCTAGCGCTGTTCACGGTGCAACTCAAAAACGGTACATGAGATCCGCCCAGATCTGCGGGGAGCGCACATCGTCAGGGTCGGCGATCTCCTCGTCTTCGTCGATCGGCCACGCGATCTGCAGGCGCGATTCCAGCGTGCCCGGGATGTCGAACTGCAGCCCCACACCCGCGCCCTGAAAGGTGACACTACCGTCCGGGTCATCGCCCAGTGGGTCGTTGATGCGCCCGCCCGCGAAGTCGTAGAACACGGTAGCGCGCAGCAGGTCGCGCCAGTTGTAACCACCGAAGGCCTCGCCGCTGAGCCCCGGGGCGGTGAAGATGTACTCGGCGGAGACAAGCCAGCCGCTGTCGACCAGGGCGTGGGAGGTGGGGAAGGCGCGGGCATTGTTGGCGCCGCCGATGCCGTACTGCTCCGCGGGCACGAGCACGTCGGGGCTGTACTGCAATTCGGTCCGCAACAGCAGGGACTGGCGCTCGGCGATGTTCTGCATGCGCGAGTAGTAGCCGAAGAGGCTGGTGAACTGGCCCTCAGCGAAACCCTCGGCGCCGCGGCGGCTGGGGCGCTCTTCGGGCGGGGCGTCGGCCGCGCTGTCATCGTCGCCCATGGCGCCGAGGAAGTCGTTGAAGCCCTGGCTGAGTTCGATGCCGGCGAAGTTGAGGCCACCGAAGCGCGCGTCGACGGAGTCGTAGCGCGCCTCGACGCCGAGCACGGTGAGGCGGTCCTCGTTGTCCTGCTCGCCCTCGCGCAGCGTGCGCGAACGTTTACCGGTGAGGCCAACGCGGGTGGTAAAGTTACGCTCGCGACCGCGTAGCCAGTTGCGTTCGCCCCAGAGGCCAAGCTGGTCGCTCTCACCGGAGATGTCGAGTTCTTCGAGATCCCCGCCGACATCGAAGCGGTTGGCCCGCACGAAACCGCCGACCTGATCGCGGCTGCTGACCCAGCGCTGGTAGTCGATGGCCCCGAAGCGGGTATTGGCCGGCTGGAACGAGTGCAGGCCGGTGAAGCTGAGACGGTCGGCACCGTCGGTCGGGTTGTTCCAGTGCAGCTCGACGCGACCGCGGCCGCGGCCCGTGCCGGGGGTGCCGTGGTTGTCCACGCCGATGCGGGTCTCAAAGCGGCGCTCGCTCTGGACCTGCAGCGCGATGTCGGTCTCGCCGACGCGACGGCCGGGTTCGAAGACGCCGAAAGCGGCAATGCCCGGGTAGTCGTTGAGCGTGAGCAGGGCGGACTCGGCCTGGGCCTGGGTTACGGGCTCGCCGAGCAGGCCACCAAAGGCCTTCTCCAGGGTCCGCTGGCTGTAGCGCTCGTTGCCCTGGGAGCGCACAGCGCCGAGGCGGCCCTCGATGACCTCGATCTCGACGGTACCGTCGTCGACAGTCTGCTCGGGGACGACGGCCTGCGCGAGGATGAGCCCGCGCTGGCGGTAGTAGTTGGTTACGCGATCGGCGACGTTCTGCAACTGCCCGATGGTAAAGAGATCGCCATGCTCGGCACGTGCGCTCGCCAACAGGTGCTCGATGTCGGCGACGCCGACGTCGTGCTCGGGCCGGTCGGTGGCGCCGGTCAGTTCGAAACGCTCGACGACGACCCGCTCGCCCTCGTCCGGGTCGATCGGGCGGTCGATCATCGGCGGCACCTCGAGCACGGGTTCGGCGGGCTCGCGCGGCTCGCGTTCGCGCGGGCCGACCTCGGGGCGCACGGCGCCGGGGCGCTCCGGCGAGGGCAACTGGAAGTCGCTGTCGCCGACGTCCTGGGCGTGCGCGGGCGTGGCGGTGGCGAACACGGATACAAGCGCGACCAGCGCGAGCGGATGTCGATAATGTCGTGATAGGAACTCAGGCATGACCGATTCCAGTCCGGGCGCGACGCGCACGCTCGGAGCGGTTCACGGGCTCGCTGTCTCGGCTCGCCGCTTGCAGCATGGAGTGGCGCCTATCCGCTCGGGCGCGGACGCGACCGCGCGATGGCGCAATGATACACGGCTGCCGCGGACAGCCCGAATGGCTTGGCGACCAATTTGTAAAATTGTGAACCAATAGGCACGGCGTCGCCCGCCCGGCCGGGCAGACAGACGGGGAACGCGATATACTTTACAGTATGGGTAGCCACGGCGTGCCGCCGGCAAGGGAACCGGTGGGGCGCCTCGCGACACCAAACAGTGCGCCGACGGGTCCGCGAAGGCCCGCGATGAAGCTGTAACCCCCGCGGCCCAGAAACGGGGACCGGCCGCGCCGTGACGGACCGCCCGGCGGCACGCACCGCACCAATGCTATTCAACGAAGGCTCGACGGAATCATGGGCGCCAAATCCAAGAATCTCTCCATTCTCTTTGCCGACATCAGCGGCAGCACGCGTCTCTACGACCAACTCGGGGACGTCAGGGCGCGCGAGATCGTCTCCGCGACGCTCGATCTGCTCTTCGAGGTAGTCCACCGCTACCACGGCCAGGTCATCAAGACCATTGGCGACGAGGTGATGTGCACCTTCCCCGATGCCGAGCAGGCGGCAAACGCGGCCTGCGACATGCACGAGACCATCGAGGCCGACAACGAGGCCAACGACCGCTCCCCCTGGATCTCGATCCGCATCGGCTTCCACTTCGGCCCGGCCCTGCTTGAGCACGGCGACGTCCACGGCGACGCGGTCAACGTCGCCGCCCGCATGGCCGCGCAGGCGAAGGCGCGGCAGATCGTGACGACGCGTACAACGATCAATCAGCTGTCACCGTCGCTGCAGGAGAACACGCGCTTCGTCGACTACGCGCCGATCAAGGGCAAGGGCGATGTCGAGATCGTCGAGCTGCTGTGGCAGGAAGAGGACGTCACGCGCATGACGGCGAACGTCCAGGGGGACGCCGGCAAGAGCGAGATGGCGAAACTGCGGGTGCGCTACCGCGACGAGGACATCGTGCTCGACACCGACCGCCGCTCGGCGGTGCTCGGGCGCAGCCCGGTCTGCGACATCCGCGTCAACGAGAGCCTGGCCTCGCGCCAACACGTGCGCGTGGAGCTGCGCCGGGACAAGTTCTTCATCGTCGACCAGAGCACGAACGGGACCTACATCCGTGGACGAGACCAGAACGTGGCGTTTCTGCGGCGCGAGGAGATGCCCTTCACCGATAGTGTGCAGATCAGCCTGGGACGCTCGTTCGATGACGATCCGCAGGAACTGGTCGATTTCGAATATCACGATCCGAACTGAGCGCGCACGGCACGTGCCGGGAAACGACGGGGGCTGGTGACGTGAGCGGGGATGAGATCAAGGTGGACCGGGCGAACCGGCCCGGGGTGTGGGTGTCGGCGGGGGTGACGCATCGCGGCAATGTGCGTCGGCTCAACGAGGACGCCTTCATCCTGCGCCCGGACATCGGACTCTGGTGTGTCGCCGACGGCATGGGCGGCCATAGTGCCGGTGATGTCGCCAGCCGCATGATCGTCGAGGCGCTGAACGAGTTGCCAGCCGCCGGAGGTTTCGCCCAGCGACTCGACCAGATCGATGACGCCATGGAGCTGGTCAACCGCGAACTCGTGGCAGCGGAGGACGGCAAGGACAAGCCGGGCCTGAGCGGCAGCACGGTGGCAATCCTGACGGTCGACGACAGCGGCCTGGGGGCGCTGCTATGGGCCGGTGACAGCCGCATCTATCGCTATCGCCGCGAGGCGCTCGAACAGCTGTCGACGGACCACTCGCAGGTCGAGGAGTATGTGCGCGAGGGGCTGATCAGCCGCCAGGAGGCGGCCAACCATCCAGAAAGCAACGTGGTCACGCGCGCGCTGGGCAGTCACCCGGACGAGGTGCTGGAGGCGGACCTCTATCAGATCGATGACGGCGATCGCTTTCTGTTGTGCAGTGACGGACTGGTGCGCCACGTCGGCGACGACGAGATCGGCCGCGTCCTCGCGGGCACGA
Organism: Ectothiorhodospiraceae bacterium; assembly: GCA_007134775.1. Taxonomy (GTDB): domain Bacteria; phylum Pseudomonadota; class Gammaproteobacteria; order XJ16; family Halofilaceae; genus Halofilum. The sequence goes on from SLKC01000005.1 coordinate 7,850, forward strand.
CGGCGGAGCAGGCCTGCGCACGGTTGCTCGAGATGACACTCGCACGCGGTGGGTCCGACAACACCACGATCATTGTGGTCGACATTCTGACGCTGCCGGGGGGCGGACCGTGATCAAGTCGATTGTCCAGCGCCTGAAGGCGGGCGAGATCGACCTCGACGAGGCCGCCCGCCAGCTCGACGAGGCCATCCAGCAGGACCCGTCCAGTGCGAGCACGGCGCTGGCGATGATCCGGGTCGCACGCGGTGCCGGCCAGCTCCGCGACGTCTCCTACAGCCGTCTCCACCACGTCGTGCGCGGCGCGCTCGACGCCGTCGAGGCGGAGCGCCCGGCGGCGGGCCGGGACTACTCGCCGGATGAGCCGGACGAGACGGTGATCGCGGGCTGGGGTGGGTCGGCCGCACCCACGGCCGGAGCGAGCGATGAGGCTGATGCCGCCGGAGCGGAGGTGCCCGAAGCCGGGCCGGAGGCCACCGACGAGGGGACCGCCTCGGCCGCCGGGCAGCGCGATGACGCGGGCGGCGACGATCAGCGCGCGGTGGTCCGCACCGGCGGGCTGGCGCCGCCCGCTGAGGGCGACGAGGACGAGGAAGACGACGACGAGGACGCCCCCACCGTGATCTCCCGGCTGGCGCGCAGCCGCCAGGCGAGTGCCCGGACCGATGAAGAGGCCGCAGCGGGCGCCGACGCGGACGACGACGCGGCAGGGGGCGGCGCGGAACGCCCCGACGCCGGCGCGGGCGATGCGGAGGCCGACGACGAGGACGAGGACGAGGACGAGGACGATCCGCCCACGGTGATCGCGCGCCTGGCGCGCAGCCGCTTCAGCTCGGCCGCCGCGGAACGCCGTGACCGCGAGCCGCCACCCCCCGAACCGGAGCCCGAGCCCGAACCACCGCACGAAGTCCCCCGGGGCGACGAGCCAACACCCGAACCGCGATCGGCTGCGCCGCCGCCGGCGGGCGGGACGCCCGTGGACCTGGCAGTCGATGACGCCGGGAGCAGCGGGGAAGTGGACTTCGAGATCGGTGCGGACGGCGACGATCCGGCCCGTGTCGATCTGGATCTGGAAGCGAGTGATGAGTCCGGGGAATCCGATGCGGCCGTGATGCGCGGCGGCGACAGCGCCGAGGAGGCCACCCCGGCGAGCGGCGACGCCGCGGCCGATGACGACGAGGAAGTAACGGTGGTCTCGCAGGTGGCGCCGCCCGCGCGCCGGGATGCGGCGGCGCAGGACGCGTCGGACGACACCGATTACCAGCCCACGATCGAGGATCCGGAGAGCACGATCGTGGCCTCGGGGGCCGCGGCGAGCGTGCCGACACCCGCGCGCGGCGACGACACCGGCCGCGAAGGTCCCTCCGGCCCGAGCGGCGGCGACAGCGCCTCGACGGGCACGTACGACCGCTCGTGGACACCGCACGGCGCCACCGATATCCCCGAGCTGCAGGGCCTCGGGCCCGGCTCGGTGATCAAGGACCGGTTCGTGCTGGAAAAGGTGCTCGGCGCCGGCGGCATGGGCAAGGTCTACCAGGCGCGGGATCTGCTCAAGGTCGAAGCGCGCGATCGCAACCCGCGCGTGGCGCTGAAGGTGCTGACCGAGGACTTCAAGGAGCACCCGGAGGCATTCATCGCGCTGCAGCGCGAGTCCAGCCGCCAGCAGCGCCTGGCCCACCCGAACATCGCCACAGTCTACGACTTCGACCGCATCGGCAGCACCGGGACCCAGGTCTTCATCACGATGGAGCTGATGGAGGGGTACCCGCTCAACACCTACATCAAGAAAGTCGTTCGCCCGCGCGGGGGCCTGCCGCCGGAAGAAGCGATCCCGATGATCCGCCAGCTCGGCGCGGCGCTGGCCTACGCGCACAAGCGCGACATCGTCCACTCCGATTTCAAGCCGGGCAACGCCTTCCTCTGCGACGACGGCACGATGAAGGTACTCGACTTCGGCATCGCCCGTGCGGTCAAGGCGCCGGGCGGCGCCGAGTCGGAGGACCAGGAGGATGGCGCTGAGAAGACCGTCTTCGATCCGGGCGAACTCGGCGCACTGACGCCGGCCTACGCCTCGCTGGAGATGCTCGAGGGCGAGGAGCCCGACCCGCGCGACGACATCTATGCCCTCGCCTGCGTGGCCTACGAGCTGCTCACCGGCTACCACCCGTTCGCGCGCAAGTCGGCGGCGAAGGCGCGGGAGCAGGGGCTGCAGCCGGCGCCGGTGAAGACGCTCAAGCGCCGCCAGATGCGCGGCCTGTTGCGCGGTCTGGCATTTGAGCGCGACAAGCGCTCGTCCAACACCGAGGCTTTCGTCGAGGAAATCGAGGGCCGGCTCAACTGGCACAAGAACCCCTACGTGATCGGCTCGGCGATGGCGGTCGCCGTGGCCATCGCCAGCGTCAACCCGTTGCTTGACGTGCTCGAGGACCGGCGTATCCAGCAGATGGTCGCCGAGGTCCAGAGTGGCGAGCCGGAGCGCATCGAGGCGATCCTCGCCGAGATGGGCGAACTCGATGCCGCGGCCCGCGCGACCATCACGGACGAAGGCCGTGACCCGTTCCAGGCACACTTCGACGCACTCGTGCGCGAGGCGGTTGATCTGGACGAAGAGGCCTACGCCTTCGACGACGCGCGCGCGGAACTCGATCGCGCGGAGAATCTCTATCCCGACTCGACCTGGCTGGAGCGCCTGGAGGAGTATGTGGCCTCGGCGCGCGACCGGCGCCTGCACGAACTCAACCAGGCCTTCATGGCGGCCCTCGAAGAGGACCGGCTGCTGCCGGACGCGGGCGAGACCGACGCGGGACTGACCGTGCCCGAGATCCTCGCCCGCATCGAGGCGATCGACGCCGACCACGGCCTGCTGGTCGACCCCCGTGTACCGAACACCTACGCCGAAGTAGCGCAGGGGGCGATCAACACGGGCGACCTGGAGCGCGCTGGCGAGTACCTTGCTGTGGGGCGCGAGCTGGCACCCGATGCCGTCGATTTGCTCAACACCCAGGCGCGGCTGGAGGCGGCGGAGGCGGACCGCGAGCGCCGCGCCCGCGTAGCGACGCTGCGCGAGCGCTTCGCCGACGTACTCGACGACCTGGACGAGCTCGGCGCCTTCCGCGAGCACGAGGCAGAGATCGTTGAACTCGCCCGCCTGTCGCCCGACGACGGCGCCCTGCGCGCGCTGCGCGATGTAGCCGAACCAATCGCCGAGGAGCGGGTCGAGGTCCTGACGACGACCGCCGAAGGCGCCGGGGACGCGGGCGCCTTCGTCGCTGACTACGGGGCCGTTCTCGAAGCGCTCTCCCTGCACGGTCTGATGCTCGACGCGCGGCTGGCCACCGTCGATGCCGATGCGCGCGACGACGAGCGTGGGCGCGTCGTCGCCGAGGCCGAGCGCGCGATCGCGAGCGCACTGGACGATCCCGACTTCGATCGCGAATGGGAGGCGGCGCTGCGCAACCAGCTCGGTTATCTGCGCGCGGCGCTCGGCGCTGGCGACGAGACGCTCACCCAGGTGCAGGCCGCCGTCGCCGAGGCCTACATGGAGCGAGCGCGGGACTACCAGGACGAGCAGATGTACAGCGATGCCCTGGCGCTGCTGCGGCGCGCGCGGGCACTCGATCTCGACCACGAGCCGCTCGAGGGCACGCATGTCGCGATCGACGCGGCGCACAACCGGTTCTTGCGCGAGCGCGAGGACGCGGCGCTGGAGGCGCGGCTCGAGGGACTCAAGGAGACGCTGCTGATCCAGGCCCGCGCGCTGGAACTCGACGCGGCGTCGGAGACGCTGCGCGAACTCGACGCCAATCTGCCCGAGGACGATCCCTTCCTGAACATCACGGCGCCGAGCGCGCTCGGTGAGGCCTTCGCGACCGTCGCCGAGGAGTACGCCGATGCCGGCGATTACCGCGAGGCGCTCGCCGTCGTCAGGCGCGGCCTTGAGCATGCGCCGCACGAGCGGCGACTGAACGAGGCGCGCGAGGCGTACACCGTCGAGGTCAATATCGAGGAACTCGAACGTCTCTTTGCCGAAGAGCGGCGCTTCGACACCTCGCGCGCCGCCCGCATGGTCGACGAGATCCGGACCTGGGCGCCGACGCGCCACGGCCGCCTCGAGCCGGAGTGGATCGACACGCTCACCACGCGGGTGCGGTCCCTCGCGCGCGAGGACCGGCCCGCGGCGGAACGCCTGGCCACACGCGCCAATAATGTCTTTCCCGGCAGCACGCAGCTTGCTGAAGTGCGTGAGGAGGTCGCGCCGCCGCCATGGCCGCAGGGCTCGGCGGCACGCGCGGCGCTGTCCGCGGGCCGGCTCAACGAAGCCGAGGCGATCGTCGAACGCGCCCTCGATGAGCACCCCGACCACCCCGAGGTCGAGAACGTTGCCGAGGATCTCGAAGAGCGCATCAATGAGGCCGAGACTGCGTTCAGGGCCTTCCGCGCGGCCCTCGAGCGCGACGAACTCACCGACGCCCGACGCCATCTCGCCGATGCCCGCTCGCTGTGGGTGGACAATCGCGACTTCCGCCAGGCGCAGTCGGAACTCAGCGAGCAGCTCGCCCAGCGACGGCGACAGCAGAGCCGCGTGCTGCAGCGCAGCGAGGACATCGAGGGACTGCGCGAGGCCGCCGAGGTGTCCGGGCAGGATGTTGTCGACGAGGACTGGGACCCGATCGCCAGCCCGCGCCCCTGCACCGAGCAGCTCGCCGGCCACGGTCCGCGCGCGCGGGCGATCTGCTACGACCTGATCCACGACCGCGTGCGTGGGCCGTTACTGGTCGTCATCCCTGGCGGCGGCGGCCACGAGCCCTTCGCGATCAGCAAATACGAGATCTCGAACGAGGACTACAACAAGTATTGCTTCCTGAGTGGACAGTGCGCGGTCGACGATGAGGTCGACGACGATCTACCCCGAACCGGCCTCGACTACGAAGAGATGCAGGACTACGTCGAATGGCTGTCCGATCGGACCGGCAATAGCTACCGCCTGCCGACTGTGGACGAGTGGGAGTACGCCGCGCGCGCCAATGGCGACCAACCACCGCGGGACTTCAACTGCCGGGTGCGCATGGGCGATCAGATCCTCAAGGGCACGAGCCTGATCGACGTGACGGTTGGCCACCAGAACGGCTGGGGACTGAAGAACTATATCGGCAACGCCCAGGAGCTCGTCACAACGAACGGCGAGCTGGTTGCCCGCGGCGGGTCCTACCGTGACCCGCACTCCGAGTGTTCCTACAACTTCGTGCGCCCGCACGACGGTCAGGGCGATGAGGTCACCGGCTTCCGGGTCATCCTCGAAGAGCTTGAGGTCTTCGAGGAAATCGCCGGTACGACCGAATGAGGGGGGTTGTCATGTCACGCGCCAATCTGCGTCAGCTTTCCCGGCAGCTCGCCCGTGGGGTAATCAGCAGGGAAGACTACCGCCAGCAGCGCGCGGCGCTGATCGAGTCAATGCTCGAGCTGCTTGAGCGCGATACCGCGCCCACCGGGGCGGCGGACCACGGTTGCGTGGACAACGGTCCCGACACTGAAGTGCCCTCACGCGGCAACGGCCGCTAGCCGCTGCGGCTCGGCGCCGGGTCAACAGTCCGGGTCGGGATGCCACCCTCGAGCCTGCAGGGCGCGCAGGCCATACCACTGCTCATGCCAGGTCTCAGCCGCACGGATCTCCGCGACCGTCGTTTCGGGGGCGCTCACCCGCCGGATGCGCTGCGCCAGGGCACGCGCGCGTACCGGGATCAGCCGGTCGCCGGCGAGTTCGGCGAGCGCGTCATCGGTTGTGTCCGGGTCGGCTGCCGCGGCCATGCGCGCACTGCCGCCGCCATCGACGGCCGGTCCCACATCCGCACTGCTGAGCGCAACCAGTACGGCGGCGGCGACGCCGAGGATGGCCCCACCTGCGAGAATCGAGCCCGGCCGGCGGGCGCGCGTTAGCGCGATACCTGCACGCAAGGCCCCCCAGGCAACCAGCAGCGGCAGCCCCACAAGCACACCGGCCACCACCAGCATCCGCAACCCCCGGGGCGTCGTCGCCGCTTGCCAGGTGGTGAGGGCCTCATCCAGGGCGTCCGGCGCGAACGCCACGCGCGCCCCGGCGCTAACGAGGAGGAGGCGGCCATCGGCATCGCGGCGCAGTTCGACGTCCGCTGCCTCGGTAGCGGCGATCTCCAGCCAGGGCGCGGGCTCGTTGCGACAGACCAGTGCGGGGGGCGCGGTGGCATCGTCGGCGGTCGCCCAGGTGAGGTAGAGCCGCTGGCTCGGCCCCTTCAACGGCTCGGCGGCAAGCAGCGCGTGGCGGTAATAGCCATTGACCACGACCTCGCCGCCGGGGGCGGCGAGCAGACCGGCGCGCAGATCGCGGGGGAGTTCGCGGTCGGCGACGAAGGCGAGCGGCAACAGTACCAGGGCGGCGGCGGGCCACGTCCACCCCACGCCCGGGCGCGCGGGCGGGCCCGCTCGGTTCGCGGCGAGATGCAGGGCGCAGGCGAGCGCGAACGCGAGCGCGCAGACGGCGAACGGCCCCGGCTCACCCCGGACCAGGCCCACCACCACCAGCAGAAGTGCAGTCGCCGCCGCGACCGCCGCGCGCGCGCGGGTGCTGCCGGGGAGGTCCGAAACCGCGTGTGCGAGGACGGCCGCGAGCGCGCCGATCGTGGCGACGTAGGCGAGCGCGGCCAGCGCAATGCCGGGCCAAGAGAGCAGCTCGAGTGCGGACCCGCCGGGCAGCGGCGGCGCCCCGACCGCCTCGATGGCCGGAGCGCGGCGGCGGGCCGCACTCGCATGCGGGGCGAGCAACCCGATCGCACCGAGCCACGTCACGCCGAGGCCCGCACTCCAGGCAGCGAAGCGCAGCACCAGTCGGCGGTATCCGCGGCTTGCGCTCACCGCGGCGCGACGGGAACGCGCCGCGGTGACCGGCGTGCCGTCTTCAGAAAGGGAAACCGAAGTTCACGCCCGTGAACCATGAGTCGTCATCATCGTGGTCGCTGCGCTCCTCGTCACGCAGCTCTGCGACGAGATCGATGTGCACTCCCTCGACGAAATCGAAGCCGATGCCTGCGGC
>SLKC01000118.1 GCA_007134775.1 Ectothiorhodospiraceae bacterium
CTTTCGCGCCGAGATAGATGCGGCTGCTGAAGCTGCCGGTGTCTCCGCCGGCCACACGCTCCGTACCCGAGTAGTAGCCGATCAGGTAACGCGGGAGACCGTCCCGGTCGAGGGTACGGGTGTAGAAGGTGTAATCCGCCCCCCTTGGCGGGATCCACGAGGCAATGAAGTAGTGGTCGACCATCGCCACCCAGCCGTCGCGGACGCGGCGCTGCATCGGCTCGGAAGCGATGTCGTCGAAACTGACGCGCGTATAGGCATCCTCGGGACTGTAATAGGCCGCACCGACGTAGGTACGGATGAAAAAGGCACTCTCGTCGTCGTCGCGCGGCGCGCGCTGGAGCTGATGGTAGTGACGTCCATCCCAGGCCTGGTCGGCCTGGTTGTCGACACTGTACTCGACGTCGACAGCATAGTCATCGCGCCGGAAGACGTAGGTCTTGGTGACCTCCAGGTTATCGCCGCGCCAGGTCAGAGGCACCCGGACCTCGTCCTCGCCCGACTCGAGTCGATACTCGGTCGCTTCGGCCTGCCAGCGGGCATGGTGGTCGGGCGCGTTGCGATCACCGGCCTGCAGACCGGCCTGAGCGACGAAGAGCCGATCCGAATCGTCGGTCAGCAGTTCCACGCGGCGGTCGGTGTCCATCGATTGACGGTGCTGGCGCAGCCGGGCCTCGCGGATGTCACCGCCGTGGGTATCGATGACGATGTCGAGCAGATCCGTCTGCACCGAGATCCGATCGGCGCGCGGCAGCGCACGCTCGACCGTGGGCACGTCGTCCGCATCCGGTGGATCATCGACGCTCGGCTCGGTGGTGTCGGGATCATCCGGTGCCTCGACCGGCTCGGCGGGGACGTCATCGGCAACATCCGGTTCGTCGCGATCCGGCTCGGGCTCCTCTACCACCTCGGGATCGGGCTCGGGCGGATCGCCGTACTCGACCTGCCACGTCTGCCACATGACGAGGAGGATCAAGCCGAGCGCGCCGTAGAGGAAAATCCGCTGGTTATCCATGGTTGCCTTTCGTCGTCTCGCCGCGGGCATCCGCACGGCGACGGATGATGGACCACTGCCGGTCGATACTCGCGCGGAGCTGGCGACGTTCCGCGGACGCGGCGTCGCGGCGCGCGATCACAACCAGGTCGAGGCCGGCGAGCCGGCCCTGATGCGCGCGGAAGCTCTCGCGCACGAGCCGCTTGAAGCGGTTGCGGTCAACCGCGCGGCGCAGGTTGCGCTTGCTGGCCGCCAGGCCGAGCCGGGCGCTACCAGTATCATTGGTTCGAGCGAGCACGGTTACGTGCCGGTCCCCTGCCTTGACCGGGTCCGCAAAAACGCGGCGGAACTGCGCCGGTACGCGCAGGCGCCGATCACGGCCGAAGCGGGCCGCTGGGGCCATTGCGCGACCCCGGGGGCGTTACGGGGTCAGCCGATGCCGCCCCTTGGCGCGGCGGGCGCGCAGGACGGCGCGGCCGGACGCGGTCGCCATGCGGGCGCGGAATCCATGGGTGCGCTTGCGACGCAGGACGCTGGGCTGAAAGGTTCTCTTCATGGGAACGGTCCACCTTCGAGTCGGGCACAGCCCGGCGCCGAGCCGGGTCGGATTAAGCGCGGAATCGTAGCGCTCCTGCCCCCGACGGTCAATCGCCGCGCCGCTTCGGCGTCGCGAATCTGGCGGACCTCGGGGTGCGCGTATACACTGCGGGGGTCTCCCGGTGCCGGGCCGTAGCTTGCCGCCGGCCTGCCGCCGGCGGTGGTCCCGCTCGACCCCGCACCTGTTCCCACGCCGTCCCGGGGTCGTCCGTTGAGCACTACAGTCTGGAAACGTTGTCTGGCCGAACTCGAGCGCGAACTCTCGGATCAGCAGCTCAACACCTGGATTCGGCCGCTTCAAGCAGAATTGGAGGGCGGAGTCCTACGCCTGTATGCACCGAATCGCTTCGTGCAAGACTGGGTGCGTGAACACTTCGTCAGTCGTATCGAAGCGGTCGCGGCGACGCTGCCCGAGGTGGAACAAGTGACCTTGGCGGTGGGCAGTCAACGGTCGCGGGCACCAACGAGCGCCGCGACAGCCGGGGAGGTGGATACCGCACCCGCGGAGGATCGGCCGGCCGGGGCCGGACGCGACGGCGGCAGTGCCCCGGCACATAACCTCAACCGCGAGTTCACCTTCGCAACCTTTGTCGAGGGCAAATCGAATCAACTCTGCCGTGCGGCGTCGATGCAGGTCGCGGAAAACCCGGGGCACGCCTACAACCCGCTGTTCATCTACGGCGGCGTGGGGCTGGGCAAGACCCATCTGATGCATGCCGTCGGTAACGCGATGCTGGAACGCAAGCCGGGCGCGCGTGTGGTCTATCTGCACTCAGAGCGCTTCGTCGCCGACATGGTCAAGGCGCTCCAGCGTAACGCCATCAATCAGTTCAAGAGCCACTACCGGTCGCTCGACGGCTTGCTCATCGACGATATCCAGTTCTTCGCCCGCAAGGAACGCTCGCAGGAAGAGTTTTTTCACACATTCAACGCCCTGCTCGAGGGCGACCAGCAGATCATCATCACCTGCGACCGCTACCCGAAGGAGGTCAGTGGCCTGGAAGAGCGGCTCAAGTCGCGTTTCGGCTGGGGACTGACGGTCGCGATCGAACCGCCGGAACTCGAGACGCGGGTTGCGATCCTCCATAGCAAGGCCGAGCAGGCGGGGATCGAACTCCCCGATGAAGTCGCTTTCTTCATCGCCAAGCGGATCCGCTCCAACGTCCGCGAGCTTGAGGGCGCTCTGCGCCGCGTCGTCGCAAACGCGCATTTCACGGGCCGTGCGATCACGCTCGAGTTCGCCCATGAAGCCCTGCGCGATTTGATCTCGATGCAGGACAAGCTCATCACGATCGAAAACATCCAGAAGACGGTAGCCGAGTACTACAAGATCCGGGTGGCCGACCTATTGTCGAAGCGACGCAACCGCTCGATTGCACGGCCCCGGCAGGTCGCGATGGTGGTGGCGAAGGAACTCACCAACCATAGCCTGCCCGAGATCGGTGACGCCTTCGGAGGTCGCGACCACACCACAGTGCTCCATGCGTGCCGCAAAGTTGCGGAGCTGCGCGAGAACGACGTGCGCATGCGCGAGGACTACGCAAACATCATTCGCACCCTCACAAGTTGAGGGTGGACACCCGTGACGGGGGCTAGACGGGTGCGCGGGGAACAAGCTGTGGATAAGGTCGGGACGACATGGAGGCGAATTGGGGCCGCGGTAGTTATCCACAATCGCTCCGCAGGCTGTACCGCGGTTGTAGGGGCGTGATGCTACGGCAATGGACATGCTTAAGCGATTGTTTTTTCTGGTATTTTGTCGATCGATACACAAGTACGATGGGCCTCAGTAATAACAACAAGGTATATATATCCCATTTATTGTTAGGGAGAAGTCGGCATGAAATTCGAGATCCCGCGCGAGACACTACTCAGGCCTTTACAACAAGTGAGCGGGGCTGTAGAGCGCCGCCACACGATGGCGACACTGGCGAATGTTCTTGTGGTCGCCGAGGGGGAGCGTGTCCGACTGACCGCGACCGATCTGGAGATCGAGCTGCAAGCGGAGGTGGAGGTTCCGGTTGAGCATGCCGGCGAAACGACGATCTCTGCGCGAAAACTACTGGATATCTGCCGTAACCTACCGCCCGCATCCAACATGCGGTTCGAGCTTTCGGGCGAGCAGGTGGAGCTTCGGGCCGGGCGAAGCCGTTTCACCCTCGCGACGCTGCCAGCGGCGGAGTTCCCTCGGGTGGATGACGTCGAGGCGCAGGTGGCGTTCGACATGCCGCAGGGGGAACTCAAACGGGCGATTGAGCGCATTGCGTTCGCCATGGCGCAACAGGATGTGCGTTACTACCTGAACGGGTTGCTCTTCGAGTTGGCAGGGGATCGGTTGCGCACGGTGGCAACGGATGGCCATCGGTTGTCGATGTCGGAGGTCCCGGCGGCGCTGCCGAGTGGCGAAGGGATGCACGTGATCGTACCGCGCAAGGGCGTGAATGAATTGGCGCGGTTACTCGAGGGTGAGGAGGCACCGGCGAGCGTGCACATCGGGGCGAGCCATATACAGGTGGCGATGGCGGGGTTGCGGCTGACGTCGAAACTCATCGATGGGCGCTTCCCCGATTATACGCGCGTGGTCCCCGAGGAGACGGCCCGGACGCTGGTCGTCGATCGCGAACTGTTGCGTCAGGCGCTCGCGCGAACGGCCATCCTGTCGAATGAGAAGTACAAGGGCGTGCGGTTAGTCATGGAAGGGGAGTCGTTGCGCATTCAGACGCACAACCCGGATCAGGAAGAGGCCGAGGAGGAGCTGGAGGTCCGGTTCGATGGGGAGCCGCTCGAGATCGGTTTCAACGTAGTGTACTTGCAGGACATCTTGGGAAGCCTTGTGGGCGAGGAGATCCGGATCGGCTTCAATGATGCGAACAGTAGTTGCCTCGTGCGGGAGATCGATTCGGATCAATCGCGCCATGTCGTGATGCCGATGCGCTTGTGATGGCGCCTGCGCTGCCGCCGCGTAAGGGGCGTGGGTGCCCACCGGGACGGGGAGCGAACGGGGCACTCGGGCCGAGTGTGGGCACGTCAAGGCTGGGGTGAGTGCGTTGCGCCTTTCGGCGGTCGACATCCGCAATGTCCGGATCCTGGCGCAGGCCGCGCTCGAACCGAGCGAGATCAATGTCCTGTTCGGGCCGAATGGCTCCGGCAAGACCTCCGTCCTCGAGGCGATCCATTATCTGTGCACAGGGCGAACGTTCGCCGGTGGGCGGGTCGAGGCGCTTGTGCGCACCGGTGCGGAGCGGTTGCGAGTCGTCGGGCGGGGGATGGACGCGCGTGGTCGGATGCACCGGTTCGGTGTCGAGCAGGGGCGTCGCGGTGGTCGGCACATGCGCCTCGATGGCCGTACGGTGGATCGGATCGCCGAAATCGCGGTGTATCTTCCGGTCGTTGCGCTCCATCCCGGCAGTCACGAGATCCTTGCTGGGGGGCCGAGCGAGCGCAGGCGGCTTCTCGACTGGGGGTTGTTCCACGTGGAACAAGGATATCTCGCGCAGTGGCAGCGCTACCGACGGGTGCTGGTGCAGCGCAACGCGTCCCTGCAGCGAAGGCGTTCCGATTCGGAAGTGGCGATCTGGGAGCCCGAGTTGGGAGCGGCGGCCGAGGCGATCGATCGCTCTCGGCGGGCGTATGTGGAAGGATTGCAAGCCGAGATCAACCGCGTGGGTCCGACATTGCTGCGGGAGGGTGAGGGGATCGAGTTGGCCTATCGACCCGGCTGGCCGGAAGGGACCGCGTTGAGCGACGTGCTCCGCGAGCGCCGCAGTGCAGATCGGGAACGCGGTTGGACCGGCGTGGGTGCGCACCGGGCGGATCTCATTCTGCGTTTGGATGGGAAAGATACGCGGAACCGCGTCTCGCGAGGACAGCAGAAGCTGCTGGTCTATCTGTTGCGGCTCGCGCAGTTGCACGATCTTGTCGCAAAGGGGGGGCGGCCGATGCTCCTGCTTGATGATCTCTCGGCTGAGCTGGACGCGGATCATCGGGAACGCGTCATGGCCGAGGCGGTTGCAACGGGAGGACAGGTGTTCGTCACTGCGTTGGAGCCGGATCGTGTTCCTGTCGCTGCGGATTGTTCCCCCGCATGGTTCCATGTGGAACAAGGCCAGGTGCGCGAGGTGGTACAATAGCGCTTTCTCCCAGGACGTCGCCGATGACCGATTCACAGCTCTACGATTCGAGCCAGATTAAGGTGCTGAAGGGCCTCGACGCGGTCCGCAAACGGCCCGGGATGTACATCGGTGACACCGATGACGGGACCGGCCTCCACCACATGGTCTTCGAGGTCGTCGACAATTCGATCGACGAGGCCCTGGCCGGTTTCTGCAACAGCATCCAGGTGACGATCCACGCCGACCAGTCCATAACGGTCAGCGACGACGGTCGCGGCATACCGGTCGATCATCATGCCGACGAAGGTCGCTCCGCGGCCGAAGTCATCATGACCGTCCTGCACGCGGGTGGAAAGTTCGACGATAACTCCTACAAGGTATCGGGCGGTCTCCACGGGGTCGGCGTCTCCGTCGTCAACGCCCTCTCGGCCGTGCTCCGCTTGACGGTCTACCGCCAGGGCAAGGTCTACCGCCAGTATTACGACCATAGCGTCCCCACCGCACCGATCGAGGTGATCGGTGAAACGCAGCAGTCGGGAACGGAGATCCACTTCCTGCCGGATCCCGACATCTTCACGAATATCGACTTCCACTACGACGTGCTCGCACAGCGCCTGCGCGAACTCTCGTTCCTGAATTCGGGGGTCCGCATCACGCTGAGCGATCAGCGCACCGGCAAGGAGGATACCTTTGAGTATCAGGGCGGGATCCGCGCCTTCGTCGAGCACCTCAACCGGAACAAGAACCCGATCCACCCGACCGTTTTCTACTTTACCGATACCATGGGAGACGACATCGGGATCGAGATCGCGCTGCAGTGGAATGACTCGTATCAGGAGAATATCTTCTGCTTCACCAATAACATCCCCCAGCGCGACGGCGGCGCCCATCTTGCCGGGTTTCGGGCCGGGCTCACACGCACCATCAATCAGTACATGGAAGCAGAAGGGATTCTGAAGAAGGCGCGAATCGCCCCCACGGGCGACGATGCCCGCGAGGGACTGACCGCAGTGGTCTCGGTCAAGGTACCCGATCCCAAGTTCTCGTCGCAGACCAAGGACAAGCTCGTCTCCTCGGAGGTCAAGGGCGTGGTCGAATCGGTCTTCGCGGAACGCTTCGCGACGTTCCTGCTCGAAAAACCCAATGAGGCCAAGGCCATCACGGCCAAAATCGTCGATGCCGCACGCGCCCGCGATGCTGCCCGTAAGGCGCGCGACATGACCCGCCGCAAGGGCGCCCTCGATGTCGCGGGTTTGCCCGGCAAGCTGGCCGATTGCCAGGAGAAGGATCCCGCCCAGTCCGAAATCTTCATCGTCGAGGGCGACTCTGCCGGCGGTAGCGCGAAGCAGGGCAGGGATCGCCGGACGCAGGCCGTGCTGCCGCTGAAGGGCAAGATCCTCAATGTCGAGAAGGCGCGCTTCGACCGAATGCTGGCCTCCAACGAGGTTGCGACATTGATCACGGCGCTCGGCTGCGGTATCGGCCGAGAGGAGTTCGATCCCGACAAGCTGCGCTACCACCGCATCGTGATCATGACCGACGCAGACGTCGACGGCTCGCACATCCGCACGCTGCTGCTGACGTTCTTCTACCGCCAGATGGCTGAACTGATCACGCGCGGCCACGTGTACATCGCGCAGCCCCCGCTCTACAAGATCAAACGCGGCAAGCAGGAGCATTACGTTAAGGACGATGACGAGCTCAATGACCACCTCCTCGGCATCGCGCTCGATGGCGCGCGTCTCCATGTCACGCCCGATGCGCCGCCGGTCACGGCGAGCGCCCTCGGCGATCTCGCTCGCGAGTACATCGCTGTCGACCGCCTCAACGAGCGGCTAGCGCGCCGCTACGACCGGGATGTCCTCGACGAGCTGATCAATTTGCCCCCGGTTGGCCCCGAGGCCCTGCAGCACCTCGACGCCATGTCGGCCTGGGCGAAGGCCCTCGGCGATCGCCTCACCGCACGTTTCGGCAACGGCAGCATCCGTTACGTCGTGCGCGCGGAGCGCCTGGAAGCCGGCAACGGCGTCGTCGTCGAGCGCTATCATCACGGCAACGCCTATCCGCAGACCCTCGGGCCCCAGTTCTTCGGTTCGCCCGAATATCAGACGCTCGCGGCGCTCGCCGCCCGGGTCAATGATCTCTTCGAAGAGGGGGCCTATATCGAGCGCGGCAACCAACGGCAGCCCGTTTCGCAGATCAGCGAGGTGATGGCGTGGCTCATGGCCGAGGGCCGTAAGGGCCTGACCTTCCAGCGCTACAAGGGCCTCGGCGAGATGAATCCGGAGCAGTTGTGGGAGACAACCATGGATCCGGCGAACCGTCGTCTACTCCAGGTCCGGATCGAGGACGCTGTCGCCGCCGACGAGATGTTTACGACCCTGATGGGCGACCAGGTCGAACCACGACGACTGTTCATCGAGAGCAACGCCTTGGCCGCGGCCAATATCGACGTCTGACGCGTCTGCGCAATCATCCGCCGCGATTCTGGAGTATCCCTTGGACAGCGCCGAACCCACTGAGCCCGAACTACCGGGTCATCCGCTCCCCGCGTTCAGCAAGCTAGGCCCGGCCACAATCGAAGCCGAAGTCGATGAGGCCCTGGCCGCGGCACGTCGCACCATCGAGGCCGTACGCGCGAGTGATGGGCCCAGATCCTGGGATCATGTCGTCGTCCCGGTCGAACTCGCCCTCGACCGGCTCTCTCGTAGCTGGGCACCCGCACGCCACCTCAATGCGGTGATGTCCAACGACGAGCTGCGCGCGGTTTATCACAACTGCCTGGAAAAACTCAGCCGGTTCCACACCGAACTCGGCCACGATACGGCACTCTACGAAGCCTATACCGCGATCTCGGAGGGCGACGAGTACCCCCATCTCGATACCGCAGCACGCAAGGTGGTCGACGACGCGCTCCGCGACTTCCGCCTCGCAGGGGTAACCCTGCCCGATGCCGAGCGCGCCCGCTTCGCCGAGATCGAGGCCGAACTCGCCCAGTTGCACGCCCGTTTCGAGGACCACGTCCTCGATGCCACCCAAGCCTGGCAGAAGCCCATCGTGCGCGAGGATGATCTCTCTGGCCTGGGCGACGATGCCCGCGCAATGGCCGCTGCCGCGGCCGAACGCCAAGGCGTTGAGGGTTGGCTATTGACGCTCGAGGCACCGCTCTTCCACGCGGTCCTCACGCGCGCGGATGATCGTTCGCTGCGTCAAGAACTCTACGAGGCCTGGACGACTCGCGCCTCCGACCAAGGCCCGCACGCCGGTGAATGCGACAACGGCCCCGTCATGGAGTGCATCCTCGCTCTGCGCCAGGAGAAGGCAGCCCTGCTCGGCTTTGACCACTACGCCGAACTGGCCCTCGAGAACCGCATGGTCGAGCGCCCCGAGGATGTGCTCACATTCCTCCATGACCTTGCCGGGCGGGCACTGCCCGCCGCCCGGGCCGAACTCGACGAACTGAGCACCTTTGCCGCGGAGCACTACGGCCTCGACGCCCTTGCGCCTTGGGATATCCCCTATTTCAGCGAGAAGCTGCGCCAGCAGCGCTTCTCCATCTCCGACGAATTACTCAAGCCCTATTTCCCCGCTCCCCGCGTCATCGATGGGCTCTTCGGCATCGCCGGCGATCTCTTCGGCTTGCGTTTCGAGGCCGTGGACGGCGTCGATGTCTGGCATACAGATGTCACCTACTACCGCGTTCTTGATCGTAACGGCAGCGATATTGGTGGCTTCTACTTCGATCTCTACGCTCGCCCGAACAAGCGCGGCGGTGCCTGGTTCGCCGATTGCAGCAGCCGCCTCCGCCTCGACGGCCAGTTCCAGCAACCGGTCGCCTTCCTCACCTGCAATCTGACGCCGCCGATCGATGAGCAGCCGGCGCAATTCACCCATGACGAGGTGTTGACGCTCTTCCACGAATTCGGACACGGACTCCATCACCTGCTTACACAGGTCGATATCCCTTCCGTCGCCGGCATCAACGGAGTGCAGTGGGATGCCGTTGAGCTCCCGAGTCAGCTTCTCGAGAACTGGTGCTGGCACCGCGCTGGCCTCGACCGGCTCGCCGCCCACGTCGACACCGGCGAGCCGCTCCCCGACGCCACCATCGAGCGCTTGCAGGGCAGCCGCCATTTCCACGCCGCACTCGCGCTCCTGCGGCAGGTTGAGTTCTCGCTATTCGACTTCCACCTCCATATGGCGCAAGAACCGCTCGACGAGGCGCAGATCCGCTCGCTGTTACAACAGGTGCGCGATCAGGTTGCGGTTATCCATCCGCCTGCCTCCAATCGTTTCGCGCACAGCTTCAGTCACATCTTCGCCGGTGGCTATGCCGCGGGTTACTACAGCTATAAATGGGCCGAGGTCCTCGCCGCCGACGCCTTCGCCGCGTTTCCCACGGAGGAACCCATCGATGCCGCGATCGGCCAGCGCTTCCGTGATGCGATCCTCGCCCGTGGCGGTACCCGCTCTATGCGGGAGAATTTCCGGGAGTTCCGAGGCCGCGATCCGGACCCGGAGGCCCTGCTGCGCCAGACCGGCCTGAGTGGCTGATCACCCACGTAGCCTGCGACAACGGGGAGACCGGTATGCGGATCGCCAGCTGGAACGTCAATTCGCTACGGGTGCGCTTGCCCCAAGTCCTCGCCTGGCTCGAGGCTCAGCGTCCCGATCTACTCGCCCTGCAGGAAACGAAGCTGCGCGACGATCAATTCCCGGCGCAGACCTTCCGCGACGCCGGCTGGCACGTCGCCTACAGCGGCGAGCCCACCTACAACGGGGTCGCGCTCGTGAGCCGGACCCCGATTGCCGACAGCGTAACCGAACTCGCCGGCGATCCTGCCAGCCAACGCCGCTTGATTGCGGCGACGATCGATGGTGTACGCATATACAATCTCTATGTACCGAACGGCAAGGCCGTCGACAGCCCCCAGTTCGACTACAAACTCGCCTGGCTCGCGGCGCTGCGCGAGCAGCTCCGCGCCGAACTGCAACGCCATGCCGATCTCGCCGTGGTCGGTGACTTCAACATCGCCCCCGCCGACAGCGATGTCCACGACCCCGAAGCCTGGGCCGGGGCCATCCACTGCAGCGACGCCGAGCGCGAAGCCTTGCGGGCGCTGCTCGATTTGGGCCTGGAAGACACCTTTCGGCGGTTCGACCAGCCGCCCGCACTCTACTCCTGGTGGGACTACCGCGCGGCCGCCTTCCGCCGCAACCGCGGACTTCGCATCGACCTGATCCTGGCCTCGACTCAACTCACAGCGCACTGTCGCCACGCGACTATCGACGTCGAGCCGCGTCGCAACGAGCGACCTTCCGACCACGCGCCCGTTGTCGCCGATTTCGATCGGGCGCTCCGTGGCGCTGCCTAAATCGTTGATCGCCCACTCCCCCAATCGGAACGTGACCCATGCAGTACCGTGATCTGCGCGAATTCCTTCAGGGCCTCGAGAACGACGGCGACCTCGTGCGCATCCATCATGCGATCGATCCCTACCTCGAGATGACCGAGGTCTGCGACCGTACCCTGCGTCGCGGCGGCCCCGCGCTGCTGTTCGAGAATCCCACCGGTCACGACATGCCGGTCCTGGGCAACCTCTTCGGCACGGCCGACCGGGTCGCTCGTGCGCTGGGCGCCGAGGACACCGAAGCGGTGCGCGAGATCGGCCGCTTGCTCGCCTTTCTCAAGGAGCCTGATCCCCCGCGCGGGGTTAAGGAGGCATGGAAGAGCCTTCCGGTCTTCAAGAAGGTCCTCGACATGGCACCGAAGACCGTGCGCCAGGCGCCGTGCCAGGAACACGTCATCGAAGGCGGCGATGTCGATCTCGGCCGCCTGCCCATCCAGACCTGCTGGCCCGGCGATGCCGGCCCGCTCGTGACCTGGGGCCTGGTCGTGACCGCGCAGCCGGAGACGGGGCGGAAGAACATGGGCATCTACCGCCAGCAGGTCATCGGACGCAATCGCTTGATCATGCGCTGGCTCGGTCAGCGCGGTGGTGCCCTCGACTACCAGACCTGGTGTCAGCGCTACCCTGATGAGCCCTTCCCGATCGCCGTCGCCCTCGGCGCCGACCCCGCAACCACGCTCGCGGCCGTCACACCGGTGCCGGACACCCTCTCCGAGCACGCCTTCGCCGGCCTGCTGCGCGGCAGTCGCACCCGGCTCGCTCGCTGCCTCGGCTCCCCCCTGGAGGTACCGGCGAGCGCGGAAATCGTCCTAGAGGGCGTGATCCACCCCGGCGACACCGCACCGGAGGGCCCGTTTGGCGACCATACGGGCTACTACAACGAGGTCGAGACCTTCCCCGTCTTTACCGTCGAGCGGATCACCCATCGCCACGACGCGATCTATCATTCGACCTACACGGGCCGCCCACCCGACGAGCCCGCCGTCCTCGGCCTCGCACTCAACGAGGTCTTCATCCCGATCCTGCAGAAGCAGTTCCCCGAGATCGTTGACTTCTATCTCCCCGCGGAGGGCTGCTCCTACCGCATGGCCGTCGTGACCATGCGCAAGCAGTACCCCGGTCACGCCAAGCGCGTGATGCTCGGCATCTGGTCCTATCTGCGCCAGTTCATGTATACGAAATTCATCATCGTCACCGATGATGACGTCAACGCGCGCGATTGGAACGATGTGATCTGGGCGCTCACGACGCGCAGCGACCCGCGCCGCGATACGACGTTCATCGACCACTCGCCGATCGACTATCTCGACTTCGCCTCGCCGGTTGCCGGCCTTGGCTCGAAGATGGGCATCGATGCGACCAACAAATGGCCCGGCGAGACCGATCGCGAGTGGGGCCGCCCCATTACGATGGATGGCGCCGTCCAACAGCGAATCGACGCAATCTGGGACGAGCTCGGCCTCTGAAGCCGGGTCCGTCGCGCCCCGAGTCCCCCGCGGGGCCCCTTGCCGCCTGCGGGTGGTCTGCCCATCCCCCGGCAGCGGCCCTTACTTGGATTCGACCGGGATTTGGGCCAATATGGCACAGGGTCACGGCCAGCTCGCGGGGGCGTCATGCGCCAGATCATGGTGCTCAATGCCAAGGGTGGATCCGGGAAGTCGACCATTGCGACGAACCTGGCGAGCTACTACGCCCAGCAGGGCAGCGATGTCGTGCTGGCGGATCTCGACGCGCAGCGCTCGGCGCTCGCCTGGCTCGCCGCCCGCGGTAGTGGCCGACCGCCGATCCGTGGCCTCGACGCCACCACCAAGGGCGCGCGTGCGCCGCGCTCCGCCGATCTCGTGATCTTCGACACCCCCGCCGCCGTGCACGGCGCTGAACTCGGCCGCCTGCTGCGGCGTGCCGAGACGGTCCTCGTGCCCGTGCTGCCTTCGCCAATGGATATGCGGGCAGCGGCCGAATTCATCGACGCGATGCGCCGCAACCGCCGGATCGCGGGGCAGCAGACCCGGTTTGCAATCGTCGCCAATCGCGTGCGCGCGCATGCCCGCGTCTCCGGTGAACTCGACGCCTTCCTGCGCAAGCTCAAGGTGCCCGTACTGACCCACATGCGCGACAGCATGAACTATATCCGCGCGGCCGAGCGCGGGATCGGCATCCACGAGCTGCCGCCCTACCAGAGCCGGATCGACCGTGAGCAGTGGCAGCCGATCGTGCGCTGGCTGCGCTCCAAACGCAGCCGCCCCATGCAGTGATCGATCCGTAC
This sequence comes from Ectothiorhodospiraceae bacterium, assembly GCA_007134775.1. Taxonomy (GTDB): domain Bacteria; phylum Pseudomonadota; class Gammaproteobacteria; order XJ16; family Halofilaceae; genus Halofilum. Next base: position 13,381 of record SLKC01000118.1, read on the forward strand.
CGCCCTACGGGCAAGCACGCCTTCCCGCCGTCGCGGCGATAGGCCACAATCCCCGCCTCATTCGAACCACCCGGTAATCCACAGCGCCATGACCCATCGCGTTCGCATCCACCCGAGCGGGCATGAGTTCACCGTCGAGCCCGGTGAATCCATTCTCGACGCCGCCATGCGCCAGGGCTTTCCGTTGCCGTACGGATGCCGAAATGGAACCTGCGCCTCCTGCCTCGGCAAAGTCGTCTCCGGCGAGGTGTTTTATCCAGAGGGTCCACCGCCCGCCCTGCCCGAAGACGCCGACGCAGCCGGTCAGGCGATCTTCTGCCAGGCGCAGATCGATGCGGATTGCGAGATCGAGATCCAGGAGGTGGAAGCCGCGCGCGACGTCGTCGTGCGCACACTGCCGGTACGGGTCGCCGCGATCGAGGAACTCGCCCACGACGTGACCATGCTGCGCCTGCGCCTGCCGGCCGCCGAGCGCCTGCAGTTCCTTGCGGGGCAGTATATCGACCTGCTACTCCGCGACGGCCGCCGGCGCAGCTTCTCGCTGGCGAATCCGCCTGAGGACGAGGACCACCTTGAGCTGCATGTCCGGCGCGTGCCGGGCGGGCGTTTCAGTGATGAACTGATGCGGACCCTGCGACCGAAGTCCCTGCTGCGATTCGAGGGGCCGCTCGGCTCGTTCTTCCTGCGCGAGGACTCGACCCGACCCACGATCCTGGTCGCCGGAGGTACAGGCTTCGCGCCGATGCAGAGCATCATCGAGCACGCCATCGCCCGCGGTCACGACCGCCCCCTGCATCTCTACTGGGGGGTGCGCTCACTGCGCGACCTCTATCGTGCGGAGCGCGCGAGTGCCTGGGCCCGGGACCACGCCCACATCGAGTTCACCCCGGTGTTGTCCGATCCACTTCCCGATGATGACTGGGCGGGTCGGACCGGATTCGTCCACGAGGCCGTGGTCGCCGACTATCCTGATCTCAGTGGCCACCAGGTTTACATGTCGGGGCCACCGCCGATGATCGAAGCCGCGCGCAGAGCGTTCCGTGCAGCCGGCCTCGAGACCGGAGAACTCTTCTTCGACTCCTTTGATTACGCCAGCGATGCGGTCGAAGCAATGGTCGCGGCGGGCATCAACCCCGACTGAGCGTCGCTCGACCGATGCGCCCGCGCGCGCGCGGCGGGATCAGGCGTTTGCCACGGGTGCCGGCAGCTCCTTCTCGGCGACTGTTACCGGGCGCGCGTGCGCCCGGCGCCGATCGACACCGTCCCCTGCGCCCAGGGCCGCCAGCGCATACTCGATGCCCTGGCGGTAGTATTCGCGCGCGGCGCCGGTTTCCCCGAGCTGCTCGAGCAGTACGGCAAGCTCGTGGGCAGCCTCGGGTTCCGGTGCGACCCCGAGGCTGGACTCGAAATAGGCGCGCGCCTTACCCCACAGGCGGTTGCGGATGGCAAGCCGCCCGAGTGTCAGCAGCAGCATCGGGCTACGGCCGTGCTCGCCGAGCCATGACTCCGCCCGATCGAGCTGC
>SLKC01000149.1 GCA_007134775.1 Ectothiorhodospiraceae bacterium
CTCGTCGAGCAGCACGTACGACGGCTCGCCCTTGATCATCGCAGCCGTGTGCTCGAGCAGCTTCTTGTGCGGCCGGTAGCGGCCTTCCCGCACGCTTCGCAGCACCCCGATGCCACGACCATCGCCGAGGTGGTCGTCGAGGAACTGCACCAGCTCGGTGACCCGGTCGCCGGCGAACAGCGGGTAGACGCCCAGCACGTTGGCGTGCCGGGGGCTCAGCAGCTCGGACCGATCATCGTGGTGGAAGTCGTGCAGGTAGGCGCAGGCACGCAGCTGCACCGCACCCTCATGGAACGTCTCATGCGTGTCGGCGAGGTACTGGCGGTACTGCCCCACCTGCGCCGACGGGTGCAGGGTCTCCTTGACCCCCTTGCCGTAGCGCACGGTGACCATGTCCTCGACGCGTGAGGGCTGGACGTCGTCGCTCCACTGCTTGAGCTCGACGATGACCGCGGCGGGCCGACCATCGTGGTCGTGGCCGGTGATCATCGCGTCCAGGCGTCGCGAGGTCAGCGGCAGCTGGAACTCCAGCAACAGGCCGTGATCGTCGAAACCTCCCAACTCGATGGCGTTGGCCAGCGCTCGCAGTGAGTTTCGCCACGAGCGGACCTCGCTGTCCGGGGCGTTCCAGCCGTAGTGGTCGAAGAACGCCTGACTGAGACGCGTTGCGATCTCGTTCTGCTTCGTGTGCTCGATGAAGGCACCGGTCGTGCCCCAGTACAGCTCCGCCACACGCGCTCCCTCGTCGCGGCGGATGCTAGTTGCCGCGGGGGCGTGATTGCTGTCTGCGATGCCGGCTCGACGCATCCGGGCGCACCGATGAAACGTTCGCCGCATCTGGGTTCCCATTGACGGCGCCGCGAGTGACGTGTAGCCACGGAAGCGAGTGACGACGAGCCGTCGGCTGGCGGCTGCGGAGGTGGGCAGGATGAGCGACGTCTCGGTGATCGGTACTGGAGCCATGGGCAGCGCGTTGGTCGAGGCACTCGCTGCTTCGGGAGCCGACGTGATGGCATGGAACCGGACCGAGCACAAGGCGGAAGCCCTATCCGGGCCGAACGTCAAGGTCGCGGCATCCGCTTCCGAGGCGCTGGACGCGAGCTCACTGGCGATCCTGACGGTGTCGGATCACGAGCAGGCTCGTGCCCTCGTGGCAAGCTCGGACGTGGATCTCGACGGCACGGTGGTCGCCTCGGCATCCTTCGTCACACCGGACCAGGCCGGCGACTTCGAGCAGGTCGTGAGCGCCGCAGGCGGGGAGTACCTGGACCTCGCCATCCCGGCGTACCCGAGCCAGGTCCGATCGGAGGCCGGGGTCTTCCTCGTCTCCGGGAGCCGCTCCGCCTACGAGGCACACCGCGATCGGTTCGAGCGGATCGGGCAGATCTCGTACGTCGATGGGACACCCGGGGCGGCGTTCGCCTGCGAGATGGCGGTTCTGCTCGCCTACCTACCCATGGCCGTGGGGCTGTTGCAGGGACGACGGATCTGCGAGATGCACGGACTCTCCGTGGACTGGTTCAACGACACCGTCATGGAGCTCTACCCGGACCAGATCCGGTCCTTGCTCGATCGGGCCAGCCACGAACCGGACGCTTCGCAGAACGACGTCGAAGCGTCCATCAACGTCTGGGGCGCCGGAGCAGCGGAGTACGCCGAATACCTCCGCGAACTCGGCATCGACACCGGGATGTACGACGCCCTGACCCGCCTGTTCGCTGCGGCCTCCGACGCCGGGGATGGCGAGTCCGACTGGACCTGCATCGCACAGCACGCCGCGACCGACTAGCCACCTCCACAGCGCTGCGCGGGAGCAAGCACCAGCCCGTCGCACGGTCACCTAGGATCCTGCGTTGGGGTGATGATGGCGAGCCAGGGCTTCGAAGAGCGGGTACGCACCGCCTGCTTCGCGGCGATCCGGCAGCGACAGGCGGTGCACGGCGAGGTGCTGCCCGCCGAGGTGATCCGCGAACCGATCGTCGTCGACGGTGAAGCCGTTGCGCCGTTCCTCCTGCAGCGCGGAATCCACAAACCTCGACAGCTCGATGCGGCGCTCGCGGTGACGACCACGCCACCGAAGCAGGGCGTCGATGCCCCGTACCAGGACCACTTCGGGGCCGACGGGATGTTCCGCTACCACTACCGCGATCCAGGTTCCACCACGGCCCGTGCCCGCTCACAGGCCGAAGCCGACAACGAGGCGGTACGCCGAGCGCAGCGCCGATCGCTTCCGCTGGTGTACTGGTACGGCGTCGTGCCGGGGCGGTACCGACCCTTCTACCCCGCGTACGTCATCGCCGACCACCCCGAGACCCGCGAGTTCAGTCTCGATCTCACCGAGCTCGGTGCGCGTCACCTCGACGACCTTGCCGCTGATGCACCGTCGCGGGCGTACCGGGCCGAGATCGTGCGATCGCGGATGCACCAGGCCCGGTTCCGCGAGGCGGTGATGCGGGCCTACCAGCACTGCTGTGCGATCTGTCGGCTCCGTCGCGCCGAGCTGGTCGAAGCAGCGCACATCATCGGCGACGCCGACGGTGGCGAGCCGGTCGTCACCAACGGCATGGCGCTGTGCAAGCTGCACCATGCCGCGTTCGATCGGCACATCCTCGGCGTGCGTCCCGACCTGCGGATCGCGATCCGCGAGGACATCCTGGCCGAGGTGGACGGTCCGATGCTGCTGCACGGCCTGCAGGGCTTCCACGGCCAGCCGCTCGGCGTCATGCCGCGCCAGCGCCGCGACCGCCCGTCAACGGAGTTCCTCGAACGACGCTGGGAGCAGTTCCGCGACGCCGGCTAACACGGGCGCCGCCCACGTCCACCGGTCAGGACGCCCGTTCGCAGACAGCGAAGAGGTTGATGCCTTCCTCCTCGAAGCGGATGTCGGTCGCCGGGCGTCCGAACGCCGACCGCTGGTACAGACGGTTGAGGTCGTCCTCGTCCCGGTGGATCAGCTCCCAGTCCAGGACGTGGTCCATGAGCGCACGAGCCGGGTTCGAAGGATGGAAGTTGCCGAGGATCACCCGGCCGCCCGGCCGCAGCATCCCATGGATCAGATCCATCAGTCGCACGACCAGCTCATCACCGAAGTAGTCGATCAACCCGATGCTGTAGACGAGGTCCTGGTCGTGGATCGGGGTCTCACGACGACCGAAGGCCAACCGCACGAGGTTCTCGCTCTGCAGCGAGATGGAGCGTTGGATCCCGCGACGCTTGGCCTCGTCGTCGACGAACGCGAGCGCCTGCAGGTCGATGTCGACCAGGGTGGCCTCCAGCCGAGCTGGATCATCGATGGTGTCGGCGACGTCGAACACCTCACGGGCCGGACCGCTCGCCAGGCTGGCGACCCGAGCTGGCCCATCCGCGTTCGACTCGACCGTCCGTCGGATCTCCTCGGCCAACAGTCCACGGCGGTTGCGGACCGCTCGTGCCGGTGGCAGCTCGAGGAAGCAGCGATCGATGATCTCACCGACGGGGGTGGCCCCCGCTGGCTGGTTGCGGTAGACGAGTTCGATCGTCCAGAAGTCGCCGGCGTACCCCCTCGGCTTGGCGTGGAAGCGTTGTGCCGTCTCGGTCAACAACAGGTAGGGCAGCAGTTCCTGCTGGACGCGCAGGCCCATCTCGTCGCGGACCCGGTCGTTGCTGACACGTTGCCGCACGGCCTCATCGAGCAAGGGGAAGAAACGACCGAACCGCTCGAGGATGTCGTCCTGCAGGTGCGTCGCCACGCCGCCATCCTTGTTCACCGCCTCGTGCGCCTCGTGGATCACGGCCTTGAGGCTCCGGATCGGGTCCTCGAGCTGCGACCAGGTCTCCCCACCGCCGAGGCTGACCACGTCGCGTTCCGTCCCGACGGCCAGACGTCGGTTGGTCGCCCGCAACCTCGACGACAGCAGGCGCGCCAACGTCGCGTGGAACCGGGCACCGAAGGCGGGATCCTGCGCGGCGTGCGTGCGCACCACATCGTGCGGCACGGCCAAGGTGGTGGTCCGTTCGAGGGCCACGATGGACTCCGTGGGCGATCGATCCTCGAGGTAGGACATCTCCCCGACGAGGTC
>SLKC01000114.1 GCA_007134775.1 Ectothiorhodospiraceae bacterium
CGCATCGCCCTGGCAAGCACGTCGTCAGGGACCAGCCGCATCATCATCCGCATCAGCGAGCGGTCTGGACGCATCAGGCTCGGGACGAACTGCTTCTCCTGGAGCGCGCCCATGACCATCCGAGACTTGATCATGCCGACGCCGCCCTCACGCAGCATCGAGAGACCGAACTCGTCCCCGGAGGTGCGGATCGGGAAGGACAGCCGGAACAGCACGCCTGGACGCCACACCCGCGACATGAACCAGTCGAGCTTGTCGGCCTGCGTGGCCGTGCCGACGGGGTCGAAGGCCTTCTCCATGGCCGAGGAGCGCTTGGCGATGGAGTGCACCGCGGCCAGGTTCGGCAGTGGCGCGTGCGTGGCCAGATCTGCGTTGAAGATGCCAGCGTGGACCATGCCCTCGCCGGTGACGTCAGCCACCGCGGAGGTCGAGCGCGAGGCTGCGTACTGGTGGTGACCACCGAGCCCCGAGGCCATGTCGTCGAACTCCCGCAGCATCCGCTCACCGAGGCGACGACCCTCCACGGTGGTGTTCAGCCCGGTGACCTCGAACAGCTCCCGGTGGATGTTGCGCATCAGCATCAGACGCTGACCAGGGTTGCGCATGGACGCGGCCTCGTTGGCGAAGCGAGCTCGCATCTCCGCAGGCAGCACCGCGGTGTACTGCCGGACCTTGTTCGCGAAGCCGTCCCTGGTGAGGTTCACCGGCCCCTTGGCCGCGGTGTTCACCAGCGAGTGCATGAACCGTCCAGCCATCGAGATCGGCATCTTGCCGAGCCCAGCCGCAGCGGTCGTGGCTCCGCGAACGACACCTTCGTTCTGCGCCGCGGCGCGGGAAGCTCGCGTGACGCTCGGGACGGTCAGGTGGAGCCCGAGACGTTCGGCCTGAGCCTGGCCCGGCTGAAGCAGACCCTTGCGCTCCATGTTCTGCGCCATGCGGTAGGGCGTGTCGTTGACCCAGTCGATGGCTCCGGCCATGGCCCGCTTGGGCCCCTTGAACAGCAGATGGAAGGTGGTGTCCGCGGGCATCATCGGCGCACCCCAGAGGTGACCGCCGAACGAGCCACGCTTGATCGCCTTGAGCCCCTCATCCGAGGCCAGCCACTTGCCGATGACGTGGTGGTCGAGCTGACCGTCGATGTGGCGGATGCCGTGCTCGTTGCGGGCGATACGCACCCCATCGACCAGCTCGTCGCCCTGGCGGTTGAGCGCCGCGAAGAGGTCATCGACGGTGCGCTCGAAGGTCTCGCCCCACAACGGCTGGCGTTTGGCGATGCGGTCGTAGCCGCGGTTGGTCCCGAACGCGGCCTGGGTGACCCCGGGCATGATGTCGTCAGTGGCACCGGCTTCACGGGCCAGGCGGATGTTGATCGCATCGGTCGCGGCCTGGCCCACATCGTCGAGCACACGCTCGACCGGGTGCCGCGCGCCGGGGATCAACGACTTCTTGTTCACGAGTCGGTGGACCTTGCGGGCTGAGGCAGCCTTGTCGCCACGCACCCCGTACTGCGCGACCCGCTGCACGGAACGGACCTTGGCTCCGATGATGGTGGGGTCAGCCAATATCAGGCTCATGGCATCGCCGTAGCCCGACTGCCAGTGGAAGCCTTCGCTGCCGGGGGTGGACCCGGCCTTGATCGCGGAGACGCGACCGATGGAGACGCGGTTGCCCGCCAGGTCGAGGCTCGACTCACGGAACGTCTCGTTCTCGGCGAGCATCCCGAACAGCACCGAGCGGTTGGTCATCGCGTTCTCGGAGTCACCTGGCACCACCTCGCTGACGGCCTCCATCAGCGCCTGGCGGTAGATGTCCTCACCGATCTCCTCGTGACGGAGCTGATCGGAGGGGATGTGGCTGGCGATCCGCTTGGCCAGGTCCATCCCGGTGCCGTCGAGGCCATGCTGGTCGGCGATGCGCTCCTGCGCAGAGTTCCAGAAGATCTCCTCACCATCTGCACCGCCGAGCTGGTAGTACTCACGCCAGCGAGCCGGGTTGCGGAGTGCGCGGCCGAGCGAGCCCACGGCGTCACCCAGTGCCTCGGTTCGGGCAGCCGCACCAGCGATGGTCTGCATGCCCGAGGCGATGCCACCGAGGATGCGCGAGTCCCCCGCGGCATCATCGAGGCCACGCAACATCTCGGACTGACCCTGGATGCGCGCACGTCGGTCCTGGTAGTCCGGATGGTGCTGAGGCTCGATGGCGGTGCCGTCGGCGTACTCGCCGACCATGCCCGCATCCTCGAAATCCGCGAAGAGCTCGTCCTCGTGGGTCAGCAGTGCCCCACGCCACCAGCGGTCCATCTTGCGCTTGGCTCGCTCCATGCCCTGGAACACCACCCCGAGCACCTGGACATGAGGGTCGACGACGTGGTCGCGGAAGCCTTCCCACGCCCGCTCACCCAAGCGTCCGAGCCAATTCTCGCTCGGCGGGCTGTAGCCGAGCCCCTCGAGGTACTCACGCTCGGACTCGTTGAGCCCCTTCCACTGATCCAGACGCTCGTTCGGCGTCGAGGCTTCCCACGCCTTGGAGAACTCGCTCTCCCACTCAGCGATCTCGAGCTGGCTCATCGCCGCGAAGAACTGCTCGGCGTCGAGCAGCTCCTGACTAGCGATCTCTGCGGTGAGTGTCGGGTTCTCCTCCACGAACTGCGGCATCAGCTCCTGCATGATGTCCATGCGCATCTCGGAGTCGAACACCGGCTCGTACTCAGCTGCCCCGGGCGACTCGATGGGCTGCGGCGCAGGCGCGTACGGCAGGCCCTGAGCGTCGGTCTGCTCCGGCGCCTCGAGCTCGGGCAGCTGAGGGATCGGCTCCTCGTAGCGCTGGTTCGGCCGCGGCGTGTGGCGGGGAACCTGCTCGGGAGCTGGCGGCTGCGGCTGGGTGAACCCCTGGCCCGGGACGTAGTCGGAGGGGTCCGGGCTCGGCGTGGGCTCGGGCGGGTGCATCTGGGACATCGTCGACCTCTACTCGAAGCGGGCGAGCGAGCGCAGGTACGGATCGTCGAGCTGCTCGGCGAGTTGCTGGAGTGGGGTGCGAGGCGAGGGACGACCGAACCGCGCGCCCGGGCGGGAGAGCGCCTCGGGGCCGGGACCAGGACCGAGCATGGCACCAGAGGTCACCGGCTCATCGGGGCGCTGGGTGTCGCCAGCGAGCGGCCCCAGCTCCCCCGGGCCGGGTGCGGGCTGGGCCTGCTCGTGGGGCGGCGAGCCCATCGGGACGACCTGCTGGGCATCGAGGTCGCGCTGACGGGCACCGAACTCGCGACCCTCGGCCGGGGCGGCGTCCATCGACAGATCGGAGCGGTTCCCGTAGGCCTGACCAGCTTGGCCTTCGCGGGCACCACCACGTCCAGTGCGGGGCATGGGTGTCTCCTATCCGCCGACAGGCACGTTGGGGGCGTTGCGGTCCCCGCCGAGCGGCGAGGTCTGCATCTGCGGCTGGCGAAGCGATCCGAGGAGCTGCGCGAGGTTCTGCTGACTCGGGTTGGGGCCCTGGATGGCTGCCCCGGCGTCGGGGCCTTCGGGCCCTTCCATCGACAGACCAGGCATGGCTTCTTCGCCACCGCCCTCGCCCGGGAGGCCCATGCCACCATCCTGCTGCGCCTCACGCTGGGCCTCGGCCTGCCGTTCCTGCGCCGCATCTTGGGCCTTCTTCCACGCCTCGGAGATGTTGGCGCCCTTCTCGATCTCCTCCCAGAGCAGTACGACATCTTGGGGGTCGAGTGCCCCGGAAGCCACGGACTGGCTGACGAAGTCGAGCAGCGCCGACTGGATCCGCTCGGAGTTGACCTTGCGGTACTCGAACTCGGCGTCGGGCACCATCGGGTCCTGCTGGATCGCGGTCCAGCGGCTCATCGTGCCGATGCCGACACGCTGACCGATGCCGATCACCAGCGAGTTGATGTCGGCACCGGGCGCGGCGTACTTGACCTGGTGGGCGTCGGTCTCGAAGTGGGTGTTGGGCTTGTAGTCGGCGTGGCCGTTCTCACCGTTGAACCCGACGTAGAAGCTCTTGCGCTCCTCGCCGAAGTAGCCGCGAGCAACCGCCAC
>SLKC01000007.1 GCA_007134775.1 Ectothiorhodospiraceae bacterium
CGCGAATCGATGAACGCGTCGTCGTGATCCTTCTTGGCCATGGTCTACCTCGTCGTTCAGTAGCGGTTCATGTCGGGCCGGCCGACGGTGTAGCGCGAGCCGGCGAGCGGTACTTCGGCAAGTGCCGAGGCTTCGCTGGTCAGTGCCGCGAGGTCTTCGGGCTCCAGCGAGTGCACGCTCGTCTTGCCGCAGGCGCGGGCCAGCATCTGACACTCGATCGCCATGGTGTGGAGGAAGTTGTAGACGCGCTCGGCGGCCATATCGGGATCGAGGCGCTTGCGCAGCTCCGGATCCTGCGTGGCCACGCCCACGGGGCAGCGCCCGGTGTGGCAGTGGTAGCAGTAGCCGGCCTCGACGCCGATCTCCTCGGGGAAGTTCGCCTCGGGGATATCGCGGTTGCAGTTCAACGCCATCATTGCGGCCGTGCCGATCGCCACGGCGTCCGCGCCCAGCGCCAGCGCCTTCGCCAGATCGGCGCCATTGCGCACGCCGCCGGCGTAGACGAGCGAGATCTCGCCGCTCTTGCCGACATCATCGAGCGCCTTGCGCGCCTGGCGGATCGCGGCGATGCCGGGCACACCCGTCTCCTCGGCGGCGATGTGCGGGCCCGCGCCGGTCGAGCCCTCCATGCCGTCGATATAGATGCTGTCCGGCCCCGTCTTCGCCGCCATGCGCACGTCGTCGTAGACGCGCGCGGCCCCCAGCTTGACCTGGATCGGGATCTGGTGGTCGGTGGCCTCGCGCAGCTCGTTGATCTTCAGCGCGAGGTCGTCGGGCCCGAGCCAGTCGGGATGGCGCGAGGGCGAGCGCTGGTCGATACCGGCCGGCAGCGAGCGCATCTCCGCGACCTGGTCGGTGACCTTCTGCCCCATCAGGTGGCCGCCGAGGCCGACCTTGTGGCCCTGGCCGATGAAGATCTCGATGCCGTCGGCGAGCTGGGCGTGGTGCGGGTTGTAGCCGTAGCGCGACTGGATGCACTGATACAGCCACTTCGACGAATAGCGCCGCTCGTCGGGGATCATCCCGCCCTCGCCGGAGCAGGTCGCGCTGCCCGCCATCGTGGCACCGCGCGCGAGCGCGGTCTTCGCCTCGTAGGAGAGCGCCCCGAAGCTCATCCCGGTGATGTAGACGGGGATGTCGAGATTCAGCGGGTTGGTCGCCTGCGGCCCGATCGCCGTATCGGTGTCGCAGCGTTCGCGATAGCCCTCGATGACGAAGCGCGTCAGCGTCCCCGGCAGGAACGTGAGATCGTCCCAGGTCGGGATCGGCTTCATGATCGCCATGCCGCGCATGCGATAGCGCCCGAGCTGCGACTTCACGTGGATGTCGTCGATGACGTTCGGCGTGAACAGGAAGTTCGTGCCGAGGACATCAGTGTTGCGCGACAGTGGCTTTTTCTGCGTTGCCATGGTTCGCAATCCTCTCTCGATAGGGGAAGTCTTGCCGGCGCCGAGGCTCAGAGGATCAGCTTCTTCTCGGTCGGCTCGAGGTTGTCGTAGTTCCAGAGCTGACGCCCGGCGACGATCTTCTTCATGTTCTCGATGCCGTTCGGCGCCTCGAGGCCGTAGAGATCGAGCTTGCGCCGCAACCACTCGCAATCGAGATCGGTCATCTCGCCATGAACGGCGTCGACGCCGAGGCCCTTGATCTCGCCGCCGACGTAGATAATGCCGTCATACATCGTATCGCCGAGGTTGTCGCCGGCATCACCGAGCACGACCATGCGCCCGCGCTGCATCATGAAGCCGGAGAAGGCCCCGGTACGGCCGCCGATGATGATCGAGCCGCCCTTCTGGTTGATGCCCGTGCGCGCACCGACATCGCCCTTGGCAACGAGGTCACCGCCGCGCAGTGCCGCGCCGAACGACGAGCCCGCGTTCTTCTCGATGACGACGGTGCCGGCCATCATGTTCTCCGCGCACGACCAGCCCACGCGCCCGGCGATCCGCACGTTGGGCCCGTCGATCGAACCGGCGCCGAAGTAGCCGAGGCTGCCGTCGAAATAGAGATTGAGACGGTTGAGGATGCCGACGCCGAGCGAGTGCTTGGCGCCGGGATTGCGTACCGTGATCGTGCCGAAGCCCGCGGCCATGAGCTCGCGGATGCGGCGGTTGGCCTCGGTGGGCTCCATCTCCGCGGCGTCGAACTCGGTCGCCTTGTCGAGATCGACCGGATAGGCATCGGGATAGGTGAAGCGCTCGACATCGTCCCGGGCCGGCTCGAAGAAGACCTGCTGGGTACGCCCCGCCAGCCTCTCCTCGTGCAGCCCCATCTCATGGGAGCGCTTGTCGGTGTCTACGTTCGCCATACCAGGACCTCTCCCTCGTAGGGGTCGAATGTGTCGATTTCCTCGTTGAACAGGCGCCGGATCGCCACCTCCTCGGAGCCGAGGGCGACGAAGTCATCGGTCTCACACAGCACCATCGGCTTCGCCGCCATCAGATCCTTGGCCATGCCCAGCGCATCGGCGGTGGCCACCACGTAGGTGAACACACCGTCGAGCTCGGAGATCGAACGCTCCAGCGCCTCCTCGAGCGCATCGCCCCGCGTGAGGCGATCCGCGATGTAAACGGCGATCAGCTCCGAGTCGCACGACGACATGAACCGGTGGCCGGTGCGCTCCAGCGCCCGGCGCTTGGTCCAGTAGTTGGTCAGCTGGCCGTTGTGGACCACGGAGATATCGCTGAACGGATAGGCCCAGTACGGGTGCGCCGAGGAGATGTCGACGTCGGACTCCGTCGCCATCCGCGTGTGGCCGATCGCATGCGTGCCGGTAAACGAGTCCAGGCCGTATTTGCCCGCCACGGCCTGCGCGTCGCCGAGGTCCTTGACCAGCTCCAGCGCCCGGCCGATCGACAGGATCTCGGTGCCATCGACGCTCTCGAGTTCATCGGCGAGTTCCCGCAGATCGCCGTTGTAATCGAGCTCGTAGCGATAGGCATAGGGTGTCGCCGCCGTCGCTGCGACCACGCGCGCACCGATCCTGTCGAGATGCGCATCGGTTGCGCGCTTGCGCTCGGCGATGCGCTCGCCGATGTCGTGGTCCTGCGCCATGTCCGCCTCCTCGGCGAACTTCACGCGCGCCACGTAGCTGTTCGGATGGCTGTCGCCGTAGAGGCCAAAGCCCGTGGAGTCGGGCCCGCGATGCTTCAGCGCCTGAAGCATCGCGGTCAATTCCGCCCCCACATCGGCGCTGCCTCCGGTCTTGTGGATCAAACCCGCAATTCCGCACACGGTCGTGACCTCCTCTCAGGGCAGGCAGTCGATATAGTTCTCCATGTCCCACTCGGTGACGGTGGCGAGGAACTTCTCCCACTCGTCCTTCTTGTAGTGCATGAAGACGGTGTACATCTCGTCGGGCAGCGCGCTGCGAGCGACCTCGTCGTTCTCCAGCGCCTCGATGCCCTCGCCGAGCGACATCGGCAGCTTCTCGCAGGTCTTGGCGATCTCATCCATGTAGTCATAGATGTTGCGCTGCTCCGGCGGACCCGAATCGATGTCGTTGCGGATACCGTCATCCATCGCCCGCAGCAGTCCCGCACCGAGCAGGTAGGGGTTATGCATCGAGTCAACCGCCTTGTACTCGAAGCGCCCCGGCGCCGAGTTGCGGATGCCCGCGGTGCGGTTCTGGTAGCCCCAGTTGGCGTACATCGGGGCCCAGAAACCGGGCTCGAGGAAGCGTCGATAGGAGTTGACCGTCGAGGCGCCGAGGACCGTCAGGCCGCGCTGGTGGCGCACCAGTCCGCCCATCGCCTGCTGGCCAATCTTGCCCGGCATGCGCGGATTGTCGCCATCGGGCAGGAAACGGTTATCGCCGCCCTCAACGTAGGTAAAGGGCTGAGCCATGCCCTGCGCGCCGTCGTCGCCAAAGGTGCGCACGCGCTCCTCGCCGCCCTGCCACAGCGAGATGTTGGTGTGGCAGGCCGAGGCCGAGACACTCATGAAGGGCTTGCTCATGAAGCAGGGAATGGCGTTGAACTCGCGTCCGACCTGCGCGCAGATCTGGCGGAAGGTGGTCAAGCGGTCGGCATTGCGCAGGACATCGTCGAAGGTGAAGTTCAGCTCAAGCTGGCCCGGCGCGTCCTCATGGTCGCCCTGGATCATGTCCAGGCCCATGGCGCGGCCGTACTCGATCACGCGCATGAAGATCGGACGTAGCTGTTCGAACTGCTCGATGTGGTAGCAGTAGGGATTGCTCACCCCGCCGGCCGGCTTGCCGTTGCTGTCGCGCTGGAGCCACATCATCTCGGGTTCGGTGCCGGCGCGCAGATGCAGGCCATCGTGATCGCGCTGGAACTGCTCGTGGATGCGGCGCAGATTGCCGCGGCAGTCCGAAGTCAGATACGCCCCTGGGTCCTCCGCGTGCTCGCGGCCGCGGAAGCAGGTACAGAACACCCGCGCGACGCGGTGATCCCAGGGCAACTGGACGAAGGTCTCGGGCTCGGGGATGCCGACCAGCTCCCAGGCCTCCGGGCCGTAACCGATGTAGTTGTCGAAGCGGTCGATGAAGAGGTTCGCCGTGGAGCCGTAGACGAGCTGGAAGCCCCCCGCCGCCAGGCGCTCCCAGTGATCGGCCGGCGCCCCCTTGCCCATGATTCGGCCCGTTACGGAGACGAATTGATAGTAAATGTAGGTGATGCCGAGTTCGTCGATCTTGCGCCGTACCTCACGTACCGCATCATCCCGTCCGGGTGCATTCACGAAGTCTTCGAGGTCAGTCATAAGGTCGCTCCCGTGGGTCGTTCCCGTCCCGGCGCGGGCGGCCCCGGTCTCCGGGGTTGCCGGTACGCCGGCGGAGATGAACCATTGTTATACCGGTTATGTGTCGTTTTGATCCGGTTGGAACCTTTTGTATTCGACACAATCTCGTCTGTCAAGCGAACTCCACCCCGGGCAACCCGGACCAGAAGCAGCGTGAATGGCCGGGCAATGACCGTCCTGCTGGCCCGGATCACGGCTTGCGCCCGCCTTCCGGGGATGACATTTCGCCCCGATTGGTATAAAAATGCGCCACCCGATCGACCCCGGAGACCCCTCGTGGCAACGGATTCGACAGCGGACCCTGCCGCCGCCCCCACACCGCAACGCTACGGCGCCGCCGAGATCGCGATGGAGCTGCGCCGCGCCATCGAAGACGGACGTTATGTCCACGGCGAGCGCCTGCCCGCCGAGCGCGATCTGGCCGCGCGCTTCGGCACCTCGCGCGGCACGGCTCGCCACGCACTGAAGCAGCTCGAGGCGCTGAATCTGGTCTCGCGCCGCATCGGCAGCGGCACGTTCGTCAACTCGGTCGATCTCGCCACCGCCGGCGATATCGCCGAAGCGACGAGCCCGCTCGAGCTCGTCGACGTGCGCAGCGCCCTCGAGCCCTACATGACGCGCCTGGCCGTGCTCAATGCCTCGGGCCGCGACCTGCGCGCGCTGTGCGAGGCGCTCGAGCGCGTCGAGGCGCGGGACGACCCCGAGGGCTTCAGCGCCGCCGACGAGGCCTTCCATCAGGCGCTCGCGGACTGCTCCGGCAACCCGCTGATTGCCTGGCTCTACCGCCAGGTCAACGAGGTCCGCGGACACGCCCAGTGGGGCGCAATGAAAGAGATGATCCTCAGCCCCGAGCGCATCGCCCGCTACAACGAGCAGCACCGGCGCCTCTACGAGGCCATCGTCAGCCGCGATGCCGCAGCCGCGATCCGGGTGATGAAGATCCATCTACGGACCGCCCACGACGACCTCATCGGCGTCCAGGAGGGCGTCGACGCGCCACATTGACCCCCACAACCTCGGACCCACCGCAGAAGCGGGCTTGCCCGCGAACCCTGCTCGCGAGCGCACCACCAAGCCCCTTCGCGGCCAATGCCGCTCCGACCGCTCCCCTTTGACACCTCTGCGACCCAGGCCCCGTTCCCGCTGTCGAACCTTCCACCGACACGGCGGCTTGGTTGCATACATACCGCCACTGCTCTATTTTTGCTCCAGGGCCTCTATTTGGCCTTTTTTGGATCAGAATTGGTATAAACACAATCAGCGCGGCCGTGTCGCCACAGCCGCGCGGGGATGCGGGAGAGCGAGACCATGAACAAGCGCGTATGCATCATCGGCGCCGGGCCCTGCGGGCTCAGCCAACTCCACGCCTTCGAGGAGGCGCGCAAGCAGGGGGCGGAGATCCCTGAACTCGTCTGTTTCGAGAAACAGGACAACTGGGGCGGGCTGTGGAACTACACCTGGCGCACCGGCCTCGACGAACACGGTGAGCCCGTCCACGGCAGCATGTACCGCTACCTCTGGTCGAACGCGCCAAAGGAGCTCCTCGAATTCGCCGACTACACCTTCGACGACCACTTCGGCCGGGCCATCCCCTCCTTCCCGCCCCGCGAGGTGCTCTACGACTACATTACCGGCCGCGCCAACAAGAACGACGTCGCGCGCCACATCCAGTTCAGCACGGCGGTGCGCTGGGTCGAGCACGATGGCAAGCAGTTCCACGTCACCGTGGAGAATCTGGAAAACAACGACAGCCGCACCGAGACCTTCGACCACGTGGTCGTCGCAACGGGACACTTTTCCATCCCGAAGGCGCCCTACTACCCCGGCTTCGAGCGCTTCCCGGGCCGCATCCTCCACTCGCACGACTTCCGCGACGCCCAGGAATTCACCGGCAAGCGCCTGCTCGTGATGGGCAGCAGCTACTCCGCCGAGGACATCGCCCTGCAGTGCCGCAAGTATGGATCCGGGCCCGTGACCATCACCTACCGCAGCAATCCGATGGGCTTCAAATGGCCCGAGGGCGTCGAGGAAGTGCCGCTGCTCGAGCGCATGGAGGGCAAGACGGCGCACTTCAGTGACGGCTCGACGCGCGAGATCGACGCGATCATCCTCTGCACCGGCTACCAGCACAACTTCCCCTTCATGGCCGACGAACTGAAGCTGGTCACCGCGAACCGGTTGTGGACGGACAGCCTGTACAAGGGGGTATTCTGGATCGACGACCCCCGGCTCATGTACCTCGGCATGCAGGACCAGTACTACACCTTCACCCACTTCGACCTGGAAGCGTGGGTGGCGCGCGACTACATGCTGGGCCGCCTCGACATGCCCGAGCGCACCGAGCGCCAGCGCGACTTCGACGCCTGGCGGGCGAAGGAGGAGCAGCTCGAGGACGCCTTCCAGGACATCGACTTCCAGGCCGACCATCTCGAGGATCTGGCGGCGATGACGGATTATCCCGAATTCGACATCGGGCTCACCCGCGAGATCTTCTATCAGTGGGAGCACCACAAGGACGAGAACATCGTCACCTACCGCGACCGCGCCGGCTTCGCGTCGCCGCGTACGGGAACCCGATCCCCGGCACACCACACGGACTGGTGGCATGCCCTGGATGATTCGATGGCGACCTATGTCGAACAGGGGGCAAAGGAGAAGACCGGGTAAGGCCCGCGCGGGCGCAAACCGCGCCGTAGGAGCGGCCTTGGCCGCGAAGGTGCCTGGTGGCGCGTTCGCGAACAGGGTTCGCGGGCAAGCGCGCTCCTGCGGCCGCATAGGATTTGTCGTACATCGCATCGGAGCTGGACATGATCAGCGAGCATCCTCCCCTGCCGCAGGCGCCACAACCCCGCTACCAGCGCCCGGGGATCCCCACCCTGCCGCGCGGCACCGAGCGCTACCCCGTTGCGGGCGGGAGCGCCGCACTGTTCGCCGTCTACGGCGGTGACACCGTGCGCGTCGTCGACGTCGAAGGGGCCCAGGTCGCCGAGGTCGTCGGCTTCGTCGACGGCCGCGCCGAGGCGGGCCTGTTCGCCACGCGCGCCAACGGCGATGCCGCCGGCCTCAAGGCGCTGGTCCACGGCGGTGATCCGCGCCAACAGCGCCTGCGCCAACGCCTGGCGCAACGCCAACTGCAGACCGCCGACGCGCGCTCGGTCGATCTGTTCACCGAGGGCAGCCGCCCCGGCAGCGAGGCGCGACTGACCGCCACCGACGACGGCATCTGCGTCGTCGTCGCCCCGGGCGGACCCATGCCCGTCGAGGGCGCCAACCCGCCCAGCGACCTCACCGTGTTCGTCGAGCGCGCCGACCCGCAGCGCGCGGAGCGCGAGCGCAGGCAACTGCCCGAGCCACTCGCTGAACCGCTGCAGGAGATCCACATCCCCGAGGCATCAGCACGCGCCTACCCCGTCAAAGCGGGGCAGTGGATCCAGATCATCGACGTCCAGGGCCGGCAGTGCTCCGACTTCCAGGCATTCCGCACCGACCCGCTGGAGAAGGGCATCGAGCGCTGCCTCGACGTCACCACCACGCGTACGCTGATGGGCCACGGCTCGCCGCGCCCCGGCCTGCATGCGAAGTACTACGATGTCGACTTCCAGCCCCTCGTCGAGATCGTGCAGGACACCTGCGAGCGCCACGACGCCTTCGCCCTCGCCTGCAACCCGAAGTACTACGAGGAGATGGGCTACTTCGGCCACATCAACTGCAGCGACAACTTCAACGCCCAGCTCGACCCCTACGGCATCGCCGCGCGCCGCGGCTGGATGTCGATGAACTTCTTCTACAACACCGACATCGACGACAACAACGTGCTGGCGCTCGACGAGCCCTGGTCCCGTCCCGGTGACTACGTGCTCATGCGCGCGCTGACCGACATCGTCTGTGTCACCTCGGCCTGCCCCGACGACATCGACCCGGCCAACGGCTGGAACCCGACCGACATCCACGTCCGGATCTACGACGAGCCGCTCGAAGCGCGGCGCTCGATCGGCTACCGCCCGCGCCCCGACTCGGAGGTACAGATGACAAAGGAAACCGGGTTCCACCCGCGCACATCCGCACTCACGCGCAACTTCGCCGAGTACAACGGCTACTGGATCGCCAACAACTTTACCCGCCACGGCGCCATCGACGAGTACTGGGCCTGCCGCGAAAAGGCCGCGATCATGGATCTCTCGGCACTGCGCAAGTTCGAGATCATGGGGCCCGACGCCGAGGCGTTGATGCAGTACTGCCTGACGCGCAACGTGCGCAAGCTCGCCGTCGGCCAGGTCAGCTACTCCGCGCTGTGCTATGCCAACGGGGCCATGATCGATGACGGCACGATCTTCCGCCTCGGCGCCGACAACTTCCGCTGGGTCTGCGGCCGCGACTTCTCCGGCGAATGGCTGCGCGAGCAGGCCGAGGCGGCCGGCTACGATGTCCTCATCAAGTCCGCGACCGACCAGCTCCACAACGTCTCGGTGCAGGGACCCAACAGCCGCGAGATCCTGCGCCAGATCGTCTGGACCCGGCCCGACCAGCCCGACATGGACGAACTCGGGCTGTTCCGCTTCGCCATCGCCCGGCTGGAGCACTTCGACGGGCGGCCCATGATCGTCTCGCGCACCGGCTACACCGGCGAGCTCGGCTACGAGGTCTTCTGCCACCCCGACGACGCAGCCGCGATCTGGGATGCGATCATGGCCGCTGGGGCGGGCCACGGCCTCACACCGATGGGCCTGGAGGCGCTCGACATGCTGCGCGTCGAGGCGGGCCTGGTCTTCGCCGGCCACGAGTTCGACGACCAGACCGACCCCTTCGAGGCCGGCATCGGCTTCGTCGTCCCGCTGAAGTCGAAGACCGAGGACTTCATCGGCCGCGACGCCCTGATCCGGCGCAAGGAGAACCCGCAGCGCCGCCTCGTCGGCCTCGAACTCACCGGCGACGAGGTCGCCGCCCACGGCGACGACGTCTACCTCGACCGCCAGCCCATCGGTGTCGTCACCAGCGGCGTGCGCTCGCCCGTGCTCGGGCGTAATATCGCCCTCGCCCGGCTGTCGGTCGAGTACACCGAGCCCGGCACCGCGGTCGAAGTGGGCAAGCTCGACGGCCTGCAGAAGCGCCTGCCGGCACAGGTCGTACGCTTCCCCCACTACGACCCCGACAAGGCGCGGATGAAGATGTGACGGCACCGCCGTCACGAGGAGGAAAGGTATCATGCGTCCGGTACTGATCGTCCGCCATCAGGACTGGGTCCAGTCCGGCCACGTGGCCGATACGCTGGAGCGCGAAGGCATCCCCTACGCGCTCTGCGCCATCGATCAGGGCCACAGCGTACCCGCCGACCCCGAGGCCTACGCCGGCCTCGTATTCGTCGGCGGCACGATGAGCGTCAACGACGGCTACGCCTGGGTCGACGACGAGGTGGCGCTGATCCGCCGCGCCCTCGATCGCGACGTCCCCGTGCTGGGACACTGCTTCGGCTCGCAGCTCTGCGCGCTCGCACTGGGGGCGGAGGTCTACGCCATGTCGCAGAAGGAGATCGGCTGGCACCGTGTCCAGCCCAGCGCCGGGCCGGCGGCGGCGGAGTGGCTGGGCGACGGTCCGGATGCCTTCGAGGTGTTGATCTGGCATCACGACGGCTTCGATCTGCCGCCGGGTACCGAGAGCCTGTTCTCGTCCGGCTTCTGCCCGGATCAGGCGTTCGCGACGGGCAATCTGGTGGCCACGGTGGCCCACATCGAGGTCACGGCGGATTTGCTGCGCACCTGGGTCGACAACTACGGCTACGACATGGCACCGGTCTCGGACACGGTGCAGTCGCCGGAGCAGGTGCTCGATCGCGTCGAGGAACGCGTGGCGCGCATGCACGAACAGGTCACCAACCCCCTCTACCAACGCTGGCTCCGCCCCGTCCGCGAGCGACTCTAACGCCGCAACTTGGTTGGCGTAGTGGTTACGGCGTGTCGGGGGGCACACCGCGGCGTCGGGGTCTTCTCCGGGGCCGCTCGAGCCTTCCGTGGGCGCTTGAGTGCGTGGGCCGGGGCCTTGGCGCGTGTCGTGGGCACATCGCAGCGGCGGGTTCTTCTCCGGGGGCCGCTCAAGCCCTCCATGGGCGCTTGACTGCGGCCATCCATGGCCGCACACGTCCCCGCCGAAGAGCACGCCGCTGCGATGTGCGTTGCGCGCGTCGTGGAGTTCTCCACGCGGAGTTCCCGCCCTTGCTCGACACGGACACCACAGGGGCGTAGGGTTCGTGTCGAGAAAAGTCATTGACTCGGAGCTATGCGCCAGAACACCGCTCTCAGGGCACTCAATGCTCAGGCCGAGCAGGGTCGTGCGGTATTTGCGCGCCGCGATCTCGATCGGCTGTTTCGGGCCGACGGGGCCAGGGCACGGGAGGCCGGAATCGCCCGGCTCGTCGCCGCCGGCTGGTTGGTTCAGGCGGTGCGCGGGGTCTATGTCTATCCGCCGGGGCTGCCGCGCGATGGCTACACGCTGGAGCGGATTGCGCGCACGCTGCGTCGGGGTGAGTACAGCTACGTCAGCCTGGAGTCGGCCCTGTCCGAGTGGGGGGCGATCTCGCAAGCCCCGCTGGGGCATCTCACAGTGATGACGACGGGTCGCCGGGGCATGTTTCGCACCGACTGGGGCACCATCGAGTTCACGCACACGGCACGCGCGGTGGCGGATATCCTGGCGAGTACGGTCCGCGATGCGCACCGGCCGCTGCGTCTGGCGACGCCGGAGGCGGCCTGGCGCGACCTCAAGCGTGTCGGCCGCAACCGGGAGTTGGTGGACGTCGAGGCGCTGGAGGCGATCGTGCGGGAGCACCGGGAGGCGTCCGATGGCGCTCGCGCAACTGGTTGACGCGGCCCTCGCGGAGCTGGGTGACGGCGAGGCGCTGCGCCCGGTCGTCGAGAAGGAGCTCCTGCACTACGACATCCTGCACGCGCTGGACCGGGCGGGGTTGCTGGATATCCTCACCTTTCAGGGCGGGACGGCGCTGCGGCTGTGCTACGGGGCGTCGCGCTACAGTGAGGATCTCGACTTTGTCGGCGGTCGCGATTTCGCGGCGCCGGATCTGGCGGCGATCGCGGGCGTGGTCGAGGAGGCCATCGGCGAGCGCTACGGTCTGGAGGTTCGGGTCAAGGAGCCGTCGCTGCGGGCGGAGGCGCGCGGGGTGGCGGTGAGCCGCTGGCAGGTGGCGGTAGTCACGGCTCCGGGCCGGCCTGATCTGCCGAAACAGCGCATCCGCATCGAGGTAGTGAATGTCCCTGCCTACTCGGGCGAGTTGCGCGGGTTGCGGCGCAATTACTCGGTGCTGCCCGATGGCTACGAGGACGTTCTGGTCCCGGTGGAGTCACGGGCGGAGATCATGGCCGACAAGCTCGTTTCGCTCGTGGTAGTCGAGGAGCCGGTCCGGTATCGCGATCTCTGGGATCTTGCGTGGCTGCATCAGCAGGGGGTAGAGCCGGCGGCCGACTGGGTCGAGGCGAAGATAGCGGATTACGGTGTGGTGGACTACGTGGATCGGCTGCAGCGGCGGCTGGAGAGCCTTTCCTCGCTGGTACACGGCAGCGCCTTCGCGGAGCAGATGGGGCGCTTTCTGCCGCCGGCGGTCATTCGGCGTACTCTGGAGCGCCCCGGTTTCCCGGAGTATGTCGAGCGCACAAATCGCGAGCTGCTCACGGCGGTGCGCGAGGGGCTGGCGGGAGGTCCGGACGGAGCGCCGTTCCGGATGTAACGAAGGGCGCTTGACTGCGTGGGCCGGGGCCTTGGCGCGTGTCGTGGGCACATCGCAGCGGCGGGTTCTTCGGCGGGGCCGCGCTACGGGGTTCAAAAGGCAGGGAGGCAGGCGAAGACGCGGCGGGCATTGCGGGAAGTTGCGCGAGCGATCGGCTATAATCGCACTCGTCCACCCTGACCGCGACAAACCCGATGCTGCGCCGCCGCCTCCTGCCCCTGGTCTGCGCTCTGCTCCTGCTGCTCGGCCTGCCCGCCGCGGCCGACCACGACACCGGGCCCAATCTCGGCTCGGTCCACGCGGCAGTGGCCAATCTCGACACCGGCGAGCTGCTCTACGCCGAGCGCGCTGGCGACATCGTGCCGATCGCCTCGGTGACCAAACTGATGACGGCGATCGTCGTGCTCGACTCCGGCGAACCCCTCGACGAATGGCTACGCATCCAGGACTGGTCCGAACCACCGCCGGTGAACGCCTTCTCGCGCATCCGCCTCGAATCCGAGCTCACTCGCGGGGAACTGCTCAAGATCACGCTGATGTCGTCGGAGAACCGGGCCGCCTACAACCTCGCCCGCCACCACCCCGGCGGTCACGAGGCGTTCATCGAAGCGATGAACGCACGGGCCGCCGATCTCGGCATGGACGATACGCGCTTCGTCGATCCCAGCGGGCTGTCATCGGACAATGTCTCCACCGCCGTCGACCTGATCCGGCTGCTCGACGCCGCGCGCGCGTATGACGAGATCATCGCCGCGTCGAACACGACCGGCCATCACGCGCGCTTCCGCCGCCCGCAGTACGTCAAGGGCTACCGCAACACCAACGCGCTGGTGCACCGCGGGCGCTGGAACATTGGGGTGAGCAAGTCCGGCTACCTCGACGCCGCCGGTCGCTGCCTGGTGATGACGACGCGCGTCGACGGCTCCGCCATCGCCATGGTCATGCTCAACTCCTTCGGCACCCGCACCCCGATCGGCGACGCCGGGCGCATCCGGACCTGGGTGCGCACGGGCCGGCCCGGCTCCGTCTCCGGGCGCGCGCTCGACTACAAACAGGAACGTGCGGCGGCGCTCGACGAGGAGCGCGAAGTACAGCCGGCAGCCGATACCCTGTAACGGGGATACCGTCGGGCTTCGCTGCGCGCAGCCCGACCTCTCATGGCACAGATCGGACCGTGGTCATCGGCCGGCTTGAGGGCGCCCAGCGCCCGAACCCCGACAAGCCGCTCTGGCGTGGCACGCACCGCAGGGCTCGCCGCACCGGCGGTCCAGCGCGATTGCGCGCGTCCGGGCCCGTTACCGCGGGTCTCCACCGCGTTCGTACGAGCCCGGTCGTGCGGGCGCATCGGTGTCGGACCGGGGTGGGTCGTCGAAGCGTACGACCAGGGCCTCGACCTGGGCGACCTGCGTCCAGGGCAGCGCCAGCCCGATGCCGAGGAACACACCCCAGCCCCACTCGCGGGTGCAGTTGGGCACGCGGCTCGGTTCGGTCCCGCGGTGATCGCGCCAACGCACGCCGACCAGGGCGTCGCCGCCGAGTGCCTGGCGCCGCGCATCCAGACGGGCGAGCGCGGCCTCGGCGATCTCGGCGCAGCTCCCCCAGAGCGGGGCGCGCTCGCTCGCCTGCACCGGCCCGAGTTCGGTGTAGCTCCGGTTGCCCGCGCGCTCCGAGGCGTAACCGCGATACCGATCGTAGCCGACCTCGGTCGGCACCGCCGTGCAGCCGCCGAGCAGCGCAACGGCCGCCGCCATCGCCAACAGCCCTCTCATAGCCTTCCTCCCCACGGTCAGCGACTATAGCCCAGGGTCAATAAGTAGCGCCGATCCCGGCTCTGCCCGGCGTAGGCGCCCAGCTCCTCGGCGTACGTGGTCAGCCCCAGGCGCAAGCCCGCGAGCCGCAGGTCGATGCCGGCCGTACCGGCGCCCTGGTAGAGCCCACCGCGCAGTGTCAACGCGTACCAGCGCTGTGCCCAGAGTTCCAGCGCGGCGCCGAGACGGATGCGCTTGTCGTGGTCGCGATCATCGCCAGCCTCGCGCAGCACATCGAAGTACTCCGCCGCCACGCGCAACTCCGCGCGGCGCGTGACCGGCAAGCGCATCGAGTACCCCACACTGGTTGTACGCGGGATGCGGTCATCGGCCGAGAAATTGAGACCCCCGATATCCTGCACGACCACACCCAATCTCGGC
>SLKC01000171.1 GCA_007134775.1 Ectothiorhodospiraceae bacterium
CAAGAGGCCGACGCGACCATGGCTGCCACACAGCGCCGGCTGGACGACTTCATCGAACGTGTCCCCGAGGAGGATCCGCAACATCGCCGTGCGCTCTACGACCGGGTCGTGTTATTGCGGGAGAGAGCTCACATGCCTGAGACCATCGCGGCCTGGCAGACCCTGCCGGACGAACCGACGCCGCCGTCGTACGTGCGGCGCGCCGCCGCGGATGCCTATCTGGCCGAGGAGCAGCCCGAGCGCGCGCTGCCCCTCTACCAATCCCTGCTCCCCGACGCGGGACCGGCCGATCTGACGCTGCTGATCGCCCTCTACTACACGCTGATCTCGCTGGAAGACTATGACGGGGCGGCGGAGGTGCGCGATCTCGCCGATGAAGCGCCGGTCTGGTTGCCCACCGCGGCCGGGCGTGAGCCCGTGCCCAACTGGGAGCGGGTCGACATCGATCGCCTCCTGGTCGACGACGCTGCCTTCCGCCAGCAGGACGCCGAAGCCTGGCGCCGCAGCGGTGAACTCGTCGCGGCCGCTCCCGCACATTCCGGACTCTGGAACCAGCGCGCCCAGATCGCGCGGTGGCGGGGCTGGCCCGAACGGGCGGCGATGATCACCGAACGGGCCGAGGCCTGGGCGCCCGAAGCGCTGGAAACGCGGCTTGGGCGCGCCGCCAATGCCCGCGACCGGGGGCATTGGGACGCCTGGGGAGAGGAAGTCGAGGGGCTTGAGGAAGACTTCCCTCGCGACGTCCGGGTCCAGCGTCATGTCGATGAACTCGATGATCGCGGTCGCTTCTCGATCGTGAGCGATGTCACCTTCGGCCGAACCCGCGGCGGCGATGTGCAGATCTCCGGTGAGGATGATCTGAGCTGGCGCACACGGCTGAATTCGCCCTGGTCGCAACGGGACGTGCGCGCGTTCCTTGAGCATCGCCGCGAGACAGCCGATTTCGAGGAAACCCGGGGGACCCACGACCGCATCGGCGCGGGTATCGAATGGGCCGCTGACCGCAAACGTGCATGGGCAGCACTGCACCGCAACCGTCGCGGTAGCGCGGATGCGGGTGTGGCTGCTGGCTGGTCGCAGTGGCTGAACGATCACTGGCAGATCAGCGTCGAGGGCGACTCCTATTCACTCGAGACCCCTTTGCGCGCCAAGGAAGCGGGCCTCGAAGGCTGGTCCGCGGGCGCCTCGGTCGACTGGCGGGCCTCGGAGTCGCTATCGGCCTACGCGAGCATGAACCGGCTCGCCATCGATGACGGCAATCGCCGCGTGTTGTTCGGCACCGGCGTCACCCAGCGAATCCTGGCTGGACCACACCACGCCACCAACCTCGGCGGTGATCTCTTCTACCAACGCAACAGCGAGCCGGGCGGGCCCTACTTCAGCCCCGAGCGTTCAGGCAGCGCCGCAGTCCGGGTCGATCACGACTGGATGACCTGGCGGCGCTACGATCGCGCCTTTGTCCAGCATTTCCATGCCGCCACCGGCACGAGCTACCAGGCCGATTTCGGCAGCGATCCCACGGTTGAATTCCGCTACGAGCACCGCTGGGATCTCAACCGCCGCTGGGAAGTGCGCTACGGCATAGGCTGGCGCAGCATGGTCTTTGACGGCGAGCGTGAACGCCGGCTGCACGGCCTGTTCGGCTTTGAGGGGATCTTTTGATGGTGCGCCTGATGGCAACGCTCACCACGGTGATCATCATCGGCTTGCTGTTCACCGGCAAGGCCCTGGCCGATTTCCCCGAGGTGCCGGAGGGCCAGTTCATGGTTCTGGCCTATCACGATGTCCGTGACGACGTGGTCGCGGGGCGCGATGACGATCCCTACGCCGTAAGCACAGAGCGCCTGGTCGCCTGGTTCGACTGGATGGAAGCCAACGGCTGGCAACCGGTCTCGCTCGACCGCATCGCGGAGGCCCGGTCCGGCGGTGAGCCACTCCCCGACAATGCTGTGCTGCTGACCTTCGACGACGGCCTCGCCAGCTTCTACACCCACGTCTTCCCATTGCTGGAGGCCTACGACTATCCCGCGCTGTTCGCGCTGACGACCGGCTGGCTGGAGACCGTCTGGGAGGGCGCTGAAGTCAGCTACGTGCCGGAAGACTTCGGCGAGCCGGGGACAGAAACGGTCACTGCTGCCGGCACGGTCGCCTACGACGACCGGTTGTTCGGGGCCGAGGATTTCGTCACCCGCGACCAGATCCGCGAGATGCACGCCTCCGGGCTGGTCGAATACGCGAGCCATAGCCACGACATGCACCACGGCATCCTCGCCAACCCGCAGGGCAACCTCCAACCCGCCGCCATCACCCGCCGCTTCGATGCCGAGAGCGGGGAGTACGAGGACATCGCGGCCTTCCGCGAGCGCGTCCGCGAGGATCTCGAGCGCAGCCGGGCCGAGATCGAATCGTTCACCGGCGAGGCGCCGCGGGCCATCGTCTGGCCCTTCGGCGCGCACACCCGCGAAGTCGACGTCATCGCCGCTGAGGCCGGCATGCCCTGGTCGTTCTCGCTCGGGGATACGGCGCTCAACACCCCGGAGGCGGAATTCATCTCGCGTGCGCTGATTGTTGACGACCCACCACCCATCGCCATCGCGGCCCAGGCGCGCGCGGCCGACGAGCAGCCGGTCAACCAGCCGGCACCGCAGCGTGCGGTACACGTCGATCTCGACTATGTCTACGACCCCGACCCGGAACAGACCAACGCGAATCTCGGCATGCTCCTCGACCGCATCAAGGCGATGCAGGTGCGCACGGTCTACCTGCAGGCCTTCGCCGACCCCGATGGGGACGGCAACGCCGCCGAGCTCTACTTCCCCAACCGGCACCTGCCGATGCGCGCGGATCTGTTCAATCGCGTGGCCTGGCAACTGCGCACCCGCGCCGGGGTGGAGGTCTACGCCTGGATGCCGATGTTGGCCTTTGATCTGCCGGATGAGGAGAAGAGGCGCGCGCTGTCCGTCACCCGGTCCGTCCCTGACGGCGAGCCCGTGCCGGCCGAGCGGGACTACCGCCGTCTGAGCCCCTTCCATCCCGAATCGGAACGTATCGTCGGCGAGATCTACGCCGATCTGGGGCGCGCGGCGAGCGGGATCGCCGGATTGCTGATCCACGACGACCCCTACCTCGCCGCCGACGAAGACCGTACCGCCTGCCGGGGGCTGGCCCGCTGGCCGGGGACGGAGCACTCGATCGGCGACTGCGAACTCTCCCCCGAGCGTAAGACGGAAGCCCTCATTGACTTCGGCGAAGCGGTCACGCAGCGCCTGGAGCACTACGTCAACCCATCCCTCAACTTCCGGGTGGCACGCAACCTCTACCCGCGCGTGGTGCTCGACCGGGACGCCGAGGCGCGCTTTGCTCAGTCGCTACCGGCGTTCCTCGAGGCCTATGACGAGGTAGCGCTCATGGCCATGCCCTGGCTCGACGGCACGGAACTGCCGGCCTCGGTCTGGCTTGACCACCTCGCTGATGCGGTCGAGGCGCAGGCGGGTGGTTTCGAGGGTGTGGTCTTCGAATTGCAGGCGCGGGATTGGCGCGGCGAGGGCCGCTGGTTGGAAGGCGAGACGCTGCGCGACTGGATGGACCAGCTAATGCGCCGCGGGGTCCTCAACCTGGCCTACTACCCGGACGACTTCATTGATGATCACCCCCGCTTCGAACCCACGCGGGAAGGCATCTCCCTTGGGGCCTTTCCCTACCGGCCGTAGCGGATGAACGGGCGATCAGTGACGACCCAAACGGGCTTGTGCCGGTTCGTCCACCTTGGGCTCGGGTGTATGCGGGTCGACATGCTGGAGACGATTGCTGGCGTCGTAGGTGACCGTCGCTAGACGGGCCCGCTTGAGGCTGAGCACGGACTCCAGGTCGAGGTCGTAATGCGCCGCCTCGGAGCCGGGTGTCAGAGGCTGCGCGCCCTTGCGCCGCTGGAGGTCGCCGTAGCGCCGGAGGTTGTAGTGCGACCACGC
>SLKC01000144.1 GCA_007134775.1 Ectothiorhodospiraceae bacterium
GCCCCGACGACACCCTCGGTAATCGTGATCTCCAGCGCCGCCTGGGCTGGCGCGACGAGTAGGAGGCCGATCGCGACGATCAGGCTACGCAGACTGGCACGCAACGGGTTCATGAGGCTCCTGGACTAAAGGTGAAATCGATTTCGCGCTCGAAGACGTCGGGATCGGGCGCCTCCGGCAGCGGCGAGGCCCGCAGCACGGCCGCCTCGACCGAATCGCAGAAGCTGCGCCCGCCTTCACACTCAAGGATCGTAACATCGGTCACATCGCCACTCGGGATCTGTCGTACTCGTACCCGAGCCTCGTTGCCCTCCTCGAACGCCGAGGGCTGGCGCCAGTTCTGTTGCACGTGGGCCCGAATGCTTGCCTGGTACTCGGCCTCCAGGCCTTCGAGTTCGCGCTGCCGGGCCTCGCGCTCCGCCGCCTCCTGCGCTTCCTGTGCGGCGCGGCGCCGCGCCTCCTCCTCGGCCTCGATCTCCGCGAGGCGCCGCTCCTCCTCTTCACGCCTTCGACGCTCTTCCTCGGCCCGGCGTTCCGCTGCCTCGGCCTCGCGGCGTGCCTCCTCGGCCTCCTGACGCGCCTGTTCCGCGGCTTCCTCGGCCTGGCGCCGCAGCTCTTCGGCCTGGCGGCGCTCACGCTCGGCCTCTTCCTCGGCCTGCCGGCGCTCCTCCTCAGCCGCTGCGAGGGCCTCATCGATCTGTCGCTGCGCCTCGGCCTGAAGTTCCCGGGCTTCCTCCTCGGCCTGCCCGATGAGCTCTTCAGCCTGCTCGCGCGCCCGCTCGATCTCCTCCTGGGCGACCTGCTCGCGCTCTTGCTCGAGGCGCTCGCGTTCCGCTTCCAGGCGCTCCTGCTCGGCCTGGAGCTCGGCGACACGCTCCTCTTCCTGGCGACGCTCTTCGGCGAGGCGCTCACGCTCCTCGCGCTCGGCCTCCAGCTCGGCCTGCTCCTGCGCCTCCTGCTCCTCGAGTTCGCGCATCGCCGCCTCGATCTCGGCGGCGTCCACGGCGATGGCATCCACGGTCTCTACGGCCTCAGCCTCCTGCTCCTCCTCGGCCCCGGCCTCCGGCGCATCGCGGCCGAGATCGGCGCCAATCAAAAGCAGGGCCAGCAGCACCGCGTGTCCAATCACGGCGATGGCCAACGCTTCGGGATAACGGCGGAACAGTTCCGGCATCAGGGCGGCTCCGCCACGAGGCCCACCTGCGGTACACCGGCCCGCTGCATCAGCGCCATACCGCGCACGACCCGCTGGTAGTTGACCCCTTCATCGCCGCGCACGAGCACGCGCCGCTCCGGGCTGCGCCGCATCACGGCCTCGGTCAGCGCGAGCAATTCATCCTCGCTGAGCGGACTCTCGGGGTCCTCGCCGACATTGAGGAAGTAATTGCCTTCGCGGTCGACGGTGAGGAGCAGCGGTTCCTCGTCGGGCGACTCGATCGCCTCGGCATCGGCCTGCGGCAATGTCACTTCCACCCCGGTCTGGATCAGTGGTGCCGTCACCATGAAGATCACCAGCAGCACGAGCATGACATCGATGTAGGGCACTACATTGATCTCTGACATCGGCCGCCCGCGACGTTTCCCCGCCCGTGCCATGGTTCAGGCGTCCGCGCGGGCGTGGAGCTGGCGGTGCAGCAGCGCGGTGAACTCCTCGATGAAGTTCTCGAAGCGACTCTCCAGGCGCCCGACCTCATTATTGAAGCGATTGTACGCGATCACCGCTGGAATGGCGGCAAACAGGCCCAAAGCTGTCGCAATAAGGGCCTCCGCAATCCCGGGTGCGACGAGCCCCAGCGTGGGCTGATGGACCTCGGCGAGGGCGCGGAAGGAGTTCATGATGCCCCAGACCGTGCCGAACAACCCGACGTAGGGACTGACCGAGCCGACCGTGGCGAGGAACGACAGGCTGCCGTCGAGGCGGTCCGTCTCGCGCGAGAGCGAGATCCGCATCGCGCGTTGCGCGCCATCGAGGACATGCTGGGGATTGTGGCCCTGCTTGCGCAGGCGCGCGTATTCGCCGAAGCCGGCAGCGAACATGCGCTCGCTCCCCGCCGGTGCCTCCTCGTTCTGCTGGACCTCGCGATAGAGCTCGCTGACCTGGCCACCCGACCAGAACTGCGATTCGAAGTCGATGGAGACATCACGCACGCTGCGCAGCTGGCGCCATTTCGCGTACATCAGCGCCCACGAGGCGATCGAGGCCGCGATGAGAATCAGCATCACCAGCTGCACGACGCCACTGGCATCGAGGACCAGCTGGAGGAAGGACATGTCGGTGGTCAACGAAACACCTCCAGGATGTCATCGGGCATCACGCAAGGGCGGAACGAACCGGCATCGAGGCAGGCGATTCGCACCCGCCCGCTAACCAGTGTCGTGCCGTCCCCGGCGTACGCGGCCTGGACGAAATCGACCGAGGCGCGGCCGATGGCCTCCGCCTGCGCGGTGACCTCGATGCGGTCGTCCAGTCGGGCCGGGCGGTGGTAGCGTGCCTCGATGGACCGCACCACGAACAAAAGATTCCGTTCGCGCGCAAGCACGCCCTGATCGAAGCCGGCCGCACGCAGCCACTCCGTGCGGGCCCGTTCGAAGTACTTGAGATAGTTCGCATAGTAAACGACGCCGCCGGCATCCGTGTCCTCGTAATAGATCCGCAGCGCCAGGCGGAAGGTCGTCTCTGGTGCTCCGTGGGCTGTCATCGCGCTCACTCGTTTGCGAACAGATCGTCGATCGCGCCACCACGCGGCGGCGTGATGCCGAGATGGCGATAGGTCCCGGCCGTGGCCACGCGCCCGCGCGGCGTGCGCATCAGCAGCCCCTCCTGGATGAGATAGGGCTCGATGACGTCCTCGATGGTGCCGGCAGACTCGCCGATCGCCGCGGCGAGGTTGTCCAGTCCCACCGGCCCGCCCTCGAACTTGTCGACAATCGCGCGCAGGACCCGATGGTCCATCGCGTCGAGCCCGCGTGCATCGACGGCGAGCAGATCCAGTGCCTCGTCCGCGACCGTCGCTGTGATCCGGCCGTCGGCGCGCACCTGGGCGTAATCGCGCACGCGGCGCAGCAGGCGGTTGGCGATCCGCGGCGTGCCGCGTGCCCGGCGTGCGATCTCGCGGGCGCCAGCCGCGTCGATCGCTGCCTTCAGGATCGCCGCAGAGCGTTCGACAATCGCGCTCAGTGCGTCGATCTCGTAGAACTCCAGGCGCTGGACGATACCGAAGCGATCGCGCAGCGGGGAGGTCAGCAGCCCCGCGCGCGTGGTTGCCCCGACCAGGGTGAAGGGCGGCACGTCGAGCTTGACCGAGCGCGCCGCCGGACCTTCGCCGATGACGATGTCGAGCTGATAGTCTTCCATCGCGGGGTAGAGGACCTCCTCGACCACGGGCGAGAGGCGATGGATCTCGTCGACGAAGATGACATCGTGCGCCTCGATATTGGTGAGGATCGCCGCGAGGTCGCCGGGGCGCTCGAGCACGGGGCCCGCGGTCTGGCGCAGGTTCACGCCCATCTCGTGCGCGATGATCGCGGCCAGCGTGGTCTTGCCGAGACCGGGGGGGCCGAAGATCAGGACATGATCGAGCGGCTCGGCGCGATCGCGCGCGGCGGCGACGAAGAGGCCCAGCTGCTCGTGCACCCGGGGCTGGCCGCGGTACTCGGCCAGGCGGCGCGGGCGGATCGCCTGTTCGGTGGCTTCGTCGTCTCCGCTGGCCGCTGCACTGGTAAGCCGTTCGGGGCTGGTCATCGGGATCTCGTCGGGCCGACTGGCTGCCAAGCAAACGCGCAGCAACATAGCATGCACGCCGCCGGGATTATACCGCCCGTGCGCCCCGGGCTCCCTCTACGCAAAATCCCCGATTGTGGTGCGCGGGGCACTGCCGGACGATTGCGACGGCAATGTCCCACTGTCAGGGTACTCCCATGAACACAGTGCAAGCCGATATCACCGCCAAGCAGGATCTCGCACCGCTCGCGGCGCTGCAGGCCGACAACGACGGTTACCTGCAGCAGCTCGCGGAGCTGGTCGCGACGATGCCACCGGCGATCTACCGCTCTCACGACGGCCACAACGACGCCATCGGCGCCCACGTGCGCCACGTACTGGAACACTACGAGAGCCTGTTGCGCGATGCCGACAGCGCTATCGACTACGCACGGCGCGATCGCGACCCGGACCTGGAGACGAACTCGGCGCTGGCGCATCGACGTATCGAGCGGGTGCGCGCCCGACTCGCCGAGCTTGTTCGCGATGGACACGACCGCGACCTGCCGGTCATGCATCACCATGAAGTGGCCCCCGGCCAGACCGCCGCGGTCGAGCTGCAATCGAGCCTGGGGCGGGAGCTGCAGTTCCTGCTCAGCCATACGGTCCACCATCTCGCGCTGATCGCGGTGCTCGCCCGTCAGCGCGATGTGGCGGTACCGCCGACGCTGGGACTGGCCCCGTCGACGCTGCGCCACCGCGAACGCTGAGCGCTGGCCTGCCGCGCATGTGCACGATCAGCTGGACCACCCGCACCGACGGCTACGACCTGTTGTGCAACCGGGACGAGAGCCTGAAACGCGCGGAGGCGGAGCCGCCGACCCTACGCCAACGCGAGCGCTTCCGCTTCATCGCCCCGCGCGATCCCGATGGCGGCGGCACCTGGATCAGCGTCAACGAGCAGGGCCTCGCGCTCTGCCTGCTCAACCATTACCCCGAAATTCCCGGCGACGGCGCGGACACTGCCGCCACAGCAAGCCTCAGCCGCGGCCGGATCATCGAGGAGCTGGCCACGTCGGGCAGCCTGTCCGCGATCCGCGACGCACTCGACAGCCTGGGTCTGCAGCGTTTCCGCCCCTTCCTGCTGCTGGCCCTGGACGCCGGCGCCTCCCCGCTGCTGTGGCGTTGGGACGGTTCGCGGCTGAACGAGGAGTCGCTGCCTCATCCCCCGATCACGACCTCCGCAGTCGACGGCGCTCACGTGGCACGCCTGCGCACGCGCTCGTTCCAGCGCATGCGCGGCGACCGTGTCGAGCCGCCCACAGTCGACGCCCTCTACCGCTGGCACCGCACCCCGAACCCACAACAACCCCACGCAGGGGTCGCCATGCAACGCAGCGATGCCGCGAGCGTGAGCCTGACCCATATCCACGTCGGCTCCGCCGGCGTCGAGATGCGCTATTTTCCGGGCCACCCTGCCGTGACCGCCGACACACCCTCGGTGACGCAGCAGCTCCCGCCGACCGCTGGCACCCGCCTGCCCGGTGACCGCCCGCCGCGGGCCGTCGAGCCGGAGACGTTCGACGTCCGTGCCCTCTTTCACGAGAAGAATCCGGACATGGCGCGGCGTCTGCCCCAGCCCGCCTTCGCACTGCTCGAGCGCCTCGCGCACCAGCACGAGATCAATCGCGGCATCCATGCGCTGCGGGATACGCCGTGTCGCCAGTTCCCCGCGCGCGTGCTCGAGTACCTGGGCGTCGGTTGCCAGCTCCACGGCACGCGCCCACCCGCACCATCGCGGCGTCCGATCTTCACCGCGAATCATCCGCTCGGGGCCGTCGACGGGCTGGCGATACTGGCGTGGCTACTGGCCCACTACGCCGATGTCCGTGCCCCGGTCAACGATGTGCTCGCACGCGTGCCACATCTCGCGGCCTTCGCCGCCCCGATCGACAAGTTCCATCGCCAGCGCGAGGCCTCCCGCGTCCTCCACGAGACCTTCGCCGGTGATGCCGCGGTGCTCGTCTTCCCGGCCGGGGCGACCTCGCGCTATCGCAACGGCCAGCTGCGCGACGGGCCATGGGAGAAGATGCCGGTACGCATGGCGCTGGCGCACGACCGCCCGATCGTGCCCGTGTTCATCGACGGCCGCCTGTCGTGGCGCTTCTACGCCCTCGCCCGAGCGCGCCGCCTGCTCGGCGTACGCCTCAACCTCGAGATGCTGCTGCTCGTCGGCGAGATGCTCCACCCCGCCACGCCGCAGCTCGCGATCACCCTGGGCCAGCCGATCCCGCCGCGGCACCTGCAGGAGCTCGGCGACACGGACCGCGACCGCGCGGCCCATCTGCGCGGTCTGTGCTATGGTCTTGCGCAACCGCATGCTTCGGCAGCGCCGGAGGAGGCACTCACGCCATGATCCCCACGATCGCGCCGGTTCCCGGGCGGGAGCTGGCCGACGACATCGGCGACCGAGAGCCTGTCGCCGACTTCCGCGGGCTCGACATCCACATCCTCCACGGCGACGACTGCCCGGCCGTGATGCGCGAAATCGGCCGGCTGCGCGAGACCGCTTTCCGCGAGGTCGGTGCGGGGCGCAATGTCGACTGCGATGTCGACGAACTCGACTTCGGCCCCGCCGCCTATCGCCAACTCGTAGTCTGGGACCCGACCGCCCACGAGATCGTCGCCCTCTACCGCTACCAGGGCGGCTGGATGGCGCGCGAGCACGGTGACGCAGTCCTGCGCACCCACAACCTGTTTCGCTACTCGCCGCTGTTCGAGCGCGAGATCAAACCACACTGCATCGAGCTGGGCCGCTCCGTGGTCAACCGTAGTGCCCGCAAGCGCGGCCTCGGCCTGTTCGCCATCTGGACGGGACTGTACGCGCTGCTCGACGAGCATCCGGGAGTGGCCTACTACTTCGGTAATGTCTCGCTCTTCCAGTCCATCGACCCCTTCGCGCGCGACCTGATGGTGGCCTTTCTCGGACGCCACTACGCCCCGCCGCAGCCGGTACTGCTCGCCCATCCGGCGTTGCGGCATGAGCCTGCCCCCGGCGCAGTGGAGGCCATACCGGCGCGCGTTGACGACGACCCGAACGCGCGGATCGCCAGCCTGCGCGAACTCCTCGCCCCGCACAACGAGACGATCCCGCCGATCCTGCAGTCCTACATGGGGCTGAGCCACGAGATCTGGTTCGGCGAGACGGCGCGCGATGCCGATTTCGGGGATGCCCTGGAGATCGGCCTGGTGGTGCCGGTCGAGGCGATCGCACGCTCGACCGCGCTGGCGCGCTTCGCGCCCAGAGAGAAGCCGACCCGCTCTCACGGCGATGCCGCCGTCAGCGCAGGCTCGCGCGCAATGCGCTCCGGATGATCGCCTCGGTGCTCAGGCCCTCGGTGTCGACCGCGCGGATCATGCGCTCGGCCTCGGCGTGGCGGTAGCCGAGGGCGACGAGCGCGGCGATCGCATCACCGATACGGCCACCATCGGCGGGCGCGGCCGCAGGCGCGTCAGCGGACGCCGCCGGCAGCACACCGCGCAGATCGTCGTCGAGGCGATCGCGCATCTCCACGATCAGCCGCTGAGCGGTCTTGCGTCCCACGCCCGGCACGCGCGTGAGGGCGGTCACGTCATCGGCCTCGATCGAGCGGGCGAAGTCGTCCGCGCTCATCGCCGAAAGCACGGCCAGCGCCATCTTGGCCCCGACCCCGGAGACGCGTAGCAGCACCCGGAACAGGCGCCGCTCGGACTCGCGGGCGAAACCAAACAGTAGCTGCGCATCCTCGCGCACGACCATGTGCGTGTGCAGCGTCACCGCCTCGCCCACGGCGGGGAGGTCGTAGAAGGTCGACATCGGCGCCTCGAGTTCGTAACCGACACCGCCAACATCGATCATCAGCGCCGGCGGCTCCTTCACCGCAAGCGTGCCACGCAACCGCCCGATCAAAGGTCCTTCTCCGTCCAGCGTACCGCGCGCCGCCGCCCCGAACGCGCGCTGCTCGGCGTGGCCGGGCGCGAGCGCATGTGGGCGTGCGCGAGCGCCACGGCCAGCGCGTCGGCCGCATCCTCCGCGGGGGCGGCCCCCTCCAGCTCGAGCAGGACCGCGACCATGTGCGCGACCTGGCGCTTGCTCGCCCCGCCGCCGCCAACCACGCTCTGCTTGACCAGCCGCGCGGGGTACTCATACACGGGCAGGCCCGCGGCCACGCCGGCGCAGATCGCCGCCCCCCGCGCCTGCCCGAGCTTCAGCGCCGACGCCGCGCTGCGGTGGACGAACACCTCCTCGACCGCCATCTCGGCCGGCTCGGCCGCGCCGATGGCATCGGCGATTCCCCGCTGGATCTGGCCGAGGCGCTCGGGCAGCACGCCGCCGCCGGTCGTGATGCAGCCGTGGGTGACATGCACGCTGCGGCGGCCATCGCTGTCGATGACGCCATAGCCGGTCGTCAGCGACCCCGGATCAATGCCGATGATGCGCATCGCCGGTTCAGCCGGCCTCGGCCAGCACCTCGGTGGTGAAGTTGGCGTTGGTGTGGACGTGCTGGACATCGTCGAGGTCATCCAGCATTTCCAGGAGCCGCAGCACGCTGCGCGCGTCGTCACCATCCACGGTGACGTCGGTCTCCGCGCGCATGGTGATCTCGGCGTGCTCGGGCTCGAAGCCCGTTGCAGCCATCGCCGCGCGGACTTCGCCGAACTCGTCGGGCTGGACCAGGACATCGATCGAGCCGTCCTCGTTGGTCACCTGCTCCTCCGCACCGGCCTCCACCGACGCCTCCAGGAGCGCATCCTCGTCGGTTCCCGCGGGGTAGCTGAGGATACCGGTGCGCTGGAAGAGAAAGGCCACCGAGCCGTCCGTACCCAGGTTGCCGCCATGCTTGGAGAAAGCGTGTCGTACCTCCTGTACCGTGCGGTTGCGGTTATCGGTCATGCAGTCGACCATGATCGCGACACCGCCGGGGCCGTAGCCCTCGAACCGCGCCTCCTCATAGGCCTCACCCGCGATCTCGCCGGCGCCCTTGCGGATCGCGCGCTCGACGTTGTCCTTGGGCATGTTGTGGTAGTAGGCCTTGTCCACGGCCAGGCGCAACCGCGGGTTCGCGTCGCGATCGGAGCCGCCCTCGCGCGCGGCAACCGTGATCTCGCGGATGAGCTTGGTGAAGACCTTGCCCCGCTTGGCGTCCTCGGCCGCCTTCTTGTGCTTGATGTTGGCCCACTTGCTGTGTCCGGCCATGATCGACTCCGTCTGCGGCGTCTACACTGCGCGGTTAGTCTAGCATTCCGTCGCGGGCACCAGCTCGCCACCGGGGAGCTCGCCCGCGCGCAGCCAGGCAATCGCGCGGGCGACCACCTCGCGATTGACCAGCAAGCCGGTGTGCGTGACCGGCAGCACCGCCTGCACCGCCCCCGGCACCTCGGTCTCGCGCACGGCCACGGCGCCGTCGTGGGGCCCGTCGATGCGCGCGACCAGCCGGCCCAGGCCCACCGGGCGATTGCCTGCGATCGTTGCCACGGGCACCTCGCCGCGCCACGCCGGGCGCTCCTCGAGCAGGCCCTGCCAACCCGCTGCCCCCAGCGCCCAGGCCACCCCCTTGCGATTCATGTCGCGCGCAACGGTGCAATCCTGCATCGGTGAACCGAGCAGGACCGCACGGCCCGTGCGGCCCGTGACCCCACGGTCGAACAGGTGCGCGAGGACGATGCCACCGAGGCTGTGCGCGACAAAGTGCACGACAGTCCCCTTGCAGCGCGCCACCATCCGGTTCAGGCGCCGCGCCGCAGCGGCCGGTGACTCGCCCGTGGAGAAGTAGTGGAACAGGCGCACGGCAAAGCCTGCCCGCCGCAGCCGCCACGCCAGCAGCGCCATCGACGGACTACCCATCCACAGGCCGTGGACGAGGATCACCGTGGCATCGGCCGGGGCGACGGGCAGCAGGCGGATGGCGGCGCGATTGGTCCAGCTCGTCGCCAGCGCGAGCGCCTGTCCGCGCGAGCACCAACGCGCATGGTCGTGCTCCTCACGTGACAGGGTCGGCGCCCGCGTGTCGGGGCGGCGCAGGCGGAATTCGTGTTCCCGGTTGTAGCGGGCATCGCCGGGATAGCGTGCCCGCCAGACCGGGGCGATGGGGAAGCAGCGCTCGCGGCGGCAATCCTCGAGACCCGTGGGGTCGAACCCCGTCTCCTCGACGACCTCGCGGCGTGCGGCCGCGTGCGGACTCTCGCCCGCGCGCAGGCTGCCCGTCACCGACTGCCAGAAACCGGGCGGCTGCACCCGGCGCAGCATCAATACCTGGCCGTCGTCGCTGTAGACGACGACCAGGACGGATTCAGGGCGCTTGCCCGCGTTCACCCCGCCCCAGAGGTCCCCGACGCCGAGGCGGTCGCGCGCAGACGGATGCCCAGCTCGCGTAGCTGGGTCTCGCTCACCGCCGAGGGCGCCGACGTCAGCGGGCAGCTCGCCGTCTGGGTCTTGGGGAATGCCATGACATCGCGGATCGAGGTCGACCCCGTCATCAGCATGACCAGGCGATCCAGGCCGAAGGCCACACCACCGTGCGGGGGAGCGCCATACTCCAGGGCGTCGAGCAGGAAGCCGAACTTTTCGCGGGCAGCGGCGCCATCGATGCCAAGGACCTCGAGCGCTGCCTCCTGCATTTCGCGATCGTGGATACGAACCGAGCCGCCCCCGATCTCGGTCCCGTTGAGGACCATGTCGTAGGCGCGCGACAGCGCCTGGTGCGGATGCGCGCGCAGCTCATCGGCATCGTCGACCGCGGGGGCGGTGAAGGGGTGGTGCAGCGGGTGCCAGGAATCGCTCTGGTCGTCCCACTCGAACATGGGGAAATCGACCACCCACAGCGGATGCCAGCCCGCCTCGACGAAGCCGCGTTCGTGACCGATACGCACGCGCAATGCCCCCAGCGCCTCATTGACCACGCTCGCGCGATCGGCGCCGAAGAAGATCAGGTCGCCATCCGCCGCCGCGGTGTAGTCAAGGATGCCCGCAATGGCCTCGTCGGAGAGGAACTTCAGGATCGGCGACTGCAACCCATCACGGCCGCGCGCGACCTCATTGCACTTGATGTAGGCAAGGCCCCGGGCGCCGTAGCGGCCCACGAATTCCGTGTACTCGTCGATCTCCTTGCGCGTGAGCTCGGCGCCACCGGGTACGCACAGAGCCGCCACACGGCCGTTCGGGTCATTCGCGGGGCCGGCAAACACCTTGAAGTCGGCATCGCGCAGGAGATCCGCCACCTCGACCAGCTCAAGCTGCACCCGCAGGTCGGGCTTGTCCGAGCCGAAGCGGAACATCGCCTCCTGCCAGGTCATGCGCGGGAACTCGGCCGGCAGGTGCGCGCCGAGCACATCGTGGAACAGATCGCGCACCAGCCTCTCGACCAACTTCATGACGTCGCGCTCCTCGACGAAGGCCATCTCCAGGTCGAGCTGGGTGAACTCGGGCTGGCGGTCGGCACGCAGGTCCTCGTCACGGAAGCAGCGCACGATCTGGTAGTAGCGATCGACCCCGCTCATCATCAGCAGCTGCTTGAACAACTGCGGGGACTGTGGCAGGGCGAAGAACTCGCCCGGATGGGTCCGGCTCGGCACGAGGTAGTCGCGCGCGCCCTCGGGCGTCGCCCGGGTCAGCATCGGCGTCTCGACATCGATAAAGCCGCGCTCCTCGAGGAAACGCCGGATGTAGGCCGTGATACGACCACGCATGCGCAGGCGCTCCTGCATCTCGGGACGGCGCAGGTCGACATAGCGGTAGCGCAGGCGGTGGTCCTCACCGACGCTCTCAGCCTCATCGAGCGGGAAGGGCGGTGTCTTGGCGCGATTGAGCACCTCGAGCGACTGGCCCAGTACCTCGACGGCACCCGTGGACAGGTTCGGGTTCTCGGTGCCCTCGGGCCGGCGCCGGACGAGGCCGCGCACGCGAATGACGTACTCGCTGCGGATCTGCTCGGCCAGCGCGAAGATTTCGGGATTATCGGGGTCGAACACGACCTGGACGCGACCGGTGTGGTCGCGCAGATCGACAAAGATCACACCACCATGGTCACGACGCCGGTGGACCCAGCCGGCGAGTTCGACCGTGGAATCGACATGATCGGCTTCGAGGGTGCCGCAAAGATGGCTGCGCATGGTGGGACCGCATTCTGTCGCCGGGGGAATCAGGGCGCGCAAGGGTAGCCGGGCACAGCGCCCGCTGCAAGCGGTTGCCATCCTGAGCCGGCGCCCGCCCCCCCCGCGGGCGTGCGAGCGCTTGCCGCCCCCCTTGCCGCAAACGCCCGCTTGGCGGTAGCGTCCCTCCCTCATGAGCGAACAGCCAAGCATACTCATCACAGGCTGCTCCAGCGGGATCGGCCACCACTGCGCCCACGCCCTGGCCGAGCGCGGCTGGCGGGTCTTCGCCTCGGCACGCGCCGACGCGGATATCGAGCGGCTGACCCGCGAAGGGCTCGAAGCCGTCCAGCTCGACCTCAACGACTCCGCGAGCATCCAGGCCGCCGTCGATACCGTTCTCGCCCGTACCGGTGGCCACCTCGATGCACTGTTCAACAACGGCGCCTATGGCCAACCCGGCGCCGTCGAAGATCTGGAGCGCGACGTGCTGCGTGCGCAGCTCGAGACCAACCTGCTCGGCTGGCTGGAGCTGACCAATCGGGTGATACCGGTGATGCGCGCGCAGGGGCACGGCCGCATCGTGCAGAACTCCTCCGTACTCGGCTTCGTCACCCTGAAGTGGCGTGGCGCCTACCAGGCGAGCAAGTTTGCCCTTGAGGGCCTTACCGATACCCTGCGCCTGGAGCTGCACGGCAGTGGCATCCACGTCAGCCTCATCCAGCCGGGGCCGATTACCAGCCGCTTCCGCGCCAATGCGTGGCAGGCCTATCAGCGCCGTATCGCGCCCGAGCAGAGCGCGCACCGCGAAACCTACACCCTGCTTGAGCAACGCCTGCAGAGCGAGGGCGATCCG
Source organism: Ectothiorhodospiraceae bacterium (assembly GCA_007134775.1). Taxonomy (GTDB): domain Bacteria; phylum Pseudomonadota; class Gammaproteobacteria; order XJ16; family Halofilaceae; genus Halofilum. The sequence continues at coordinate 12,684 of SLKC01000144.1, forward strand.
GCCCCCTTTACCCTCGGGCCGGAGGCGGTCTGCCGGGCCCTGGTACACGCCCTGGAGAGTCCGCGCCCACGGATCCGCTACCGGGTCACCCTGCCGACGACCCTGCTTGGGCTCCTCAAGTGGCTGCTGCCCACACGTACCGTCGACGCGATCCTGCGACGCATCGGTAGCGCCTGAGTACCGTGCCCGCAACACGGCCCGTTTGACGCCCGCCCATCGCGGCGGCCGGGGCCGTAGTGGTGGCGCCACCGCGGCCGCGCCGCACATCGGCTCCGCAGCCGACGCCCCCCCCCCTCTGATGTTCCCGCGCCGTACGGCGCCGGTTCACCTGTGTGCTGTGTGCCGGAGACACGCGAGCGCCGCACGTTACACCGATGCGGAGTGATCGCAGCCCTGACGGGCGAGGCACCGAAGGGGCGCCCTGTCTTTCGCTGTATTTGCCTGCACCGGTTACGTCCCATATCGATCATGCACATTGTTACGCACACAATGCAGCGCGATAGCAGGAACGAGCGAAATCATGCACGAGAATGCGTTCAGCGCCGCCTTCGAACTGATCATCGGGCGTGACCCGACGCTGCTCGGCATCATCACGCTGTCGCTGCAGGTCTCGCTCACGGCGGTCATGATTGCCAGCATCATCGCCCTGCCCCTCGGGGCCGCCCTCGCCGTCTTTCGCTTTCCCGGACGCAGCGTGATCGTCATCGCCCTGAACGCGCTGATGGGGCTGCCGCCGGTGGTCGCCGGACTCATGGTCTACCTCATGCTGTCACGCGCGGGGCCGCTGGGCTCACTGGGGTTGCTGTTCACGCCAACGGCCATGGTCATCGCCCAGACGCTGCTGATCCTGCCGATTGTCGCCGCCCTGGCGCGCCAGATCATCGAGGCCCTGTGGGAGGAGTACCGGGAACAGTTGCGCTCGCTGGGCGTATCGCGCCTGCGGGCCATTCCGACGCTGCTCTGGGACGCCCGGTTCAGCCTCATCACGGTCGTGCTGGCCGGTTTCGGGCGGGCCAGCGCCGAGGTCGGCGCCGTGCTCATCGTCGGCGGCAACATCCAGGGGGTGACACGAGTCATGACCACCGCAATCGCGCTGGAAACGAACAAGGGCAACCTGCCGCTGGCACTCGGCCTCGGCATCGTGCTGCTGCTGATCGTCGCCGGAGTCAACGCCGCCGCCTACGTGATCGGCGCAACCGCCCGCCGGCGCCTGGGATGAATCAACCGCGGTCGCAATCCGGTTCGCACCACTCCGTACGTCCACACAAGGAGAGCACTCTCATGCACAAGCGAATCCTCCCCGGCCTGCTCGCCGCCGCACTCGCGCTCTGCACCGTTGCGACCGGCCACGCGAGCGATCGCTACATCACGCTCGCATCGACGACCTCGACCGAGGCATCCGGCCTGTTCGAGTACATCGTCCCGCGCTTTCGCGAAACCACGGGCATCGATGTCCGCGTGGTCGCCGTGGGCACGGGTCAGGCCTTCGAGATCGGCCGCCGCGGGGACGCCGACATTGTCCTGGTGCACGATACCGAGGGCGAGCGCGAGTTCGTCGCCAATGGCTATGCCGAGGAGCGCCGCGACGTGATGTACAACGATTTCGTGCTCGTCGGCCCGGCCGGAGATCCGGCCGGCATTGCCGACAGCGAGAACGCGCTCGAGGCCTTCACGCGCATTGCCGAACACCAGGCGCCATTCGCCTCACGCGGCGACGACAGCGGCACCTACCGTTCCGAGCGCCGCCTGTGGGCGGATGCCGGCATCGATCCGACCGGCGGCTGGTACCGCGAACTCGGCAGCGGCATGGGCGAGACGCTGAACACCGCCGCCGCCATGGACGCCTACGCCTACACCGACCGGGCCACCTGGATCGCGTTCGACAACCGCCAGGA
>SLKC01000151.1 GCA_007134775.1 Ectothiorhodospiraceae bacterium
CAGCTCGGCATGGCCGATCTGGACCGCCTGTTCCTGCGCGGGCGATGAGCGCGGCGATCGCGGGGCGGCCCGTGGTTCTGCTCATGGGGCCGACGGCCAGCGGCAAGACCGATCGCGGCGTCGAGCTCGCCGAGGCGCTCGACGGCGAGGTCATCAGCGTTGACTCGGCCCTGGTCTATCGAGGCCTCGATATCGGCACGGCGAAGCCCGATCGCGCGACGCGGGCGCGGGTGCCGCACCACCTGATCGACATCCTCGAGCCGACCGAGCCCTATTCAGCGGGACAGTTCCGCGACGATGCGCGGGCATGCATCGAGGCCGTCCATGGGCGCGGCCGCCTGCCACTGCTCGTCGGCGGCACGATGCTCTATTTCCGCACGCTGCTCACGGGCATCGATTCGCTGCCGTCGGCGGATCCGGCGGTGCGCGCCGCGCTCGAGGCGGAGCGCACCGAGCGCGGCCTCACGGCGCTGCACGCCGAGCTAGCGCGGGTCGATCCGCAGGCCGCCGCGCGCATCCACCCCAACGATCCGCAGCGAATCCAGCGTGCCCTCGAGGTATGGCGTACCACGGGGCGGCCGATCAGCACCTGGCAGGCCGGCGGTGATCCGCTGCCCTGTCCCGCCCTCGAGGTCGTGCTCGCGCCCGGTGATCGCACGCGCCTGCACGTCCGCATCGAGGAGCGCTTCCAGCGCATGCTGGCACATGGCCTGATCGGCGAAGTCGAGGCGCTGCGCGCGCGGCCGGGGATGCACGCCGATCTCCCCGCGATGCGGGCGGTGGGCTACCGCCAGGTCTGGCAATATCTCGACGGCGCGATCGACTACGCCACGATGGTCGAGCGCGGCGTTGTCGCCACCCGGCAGCTCGCCAAGCGCCAGCTCACCTGGCTGCGCCGCTTCGACAACGCGATCTGGTACGACAGCGAGCACACCACGAGCGCCGATCTCGCCGCCCGCGTGCAGGCCTTCCTTGGGGAGCAGCGGTCGGGCTAGCCGCGATCCGGGGGGCGGCTGCAGTTCCAGCACAGACCGAACGAGGCCTCGTTGTCCTCGCCGCAGTTGCGACAGCGCCAGTCCGGGCCCGATGGCACCTCGTTCTCGAAGGTCTCGATCACTTCACGGGCGCGGTCGTAGAGTTCGTTCTCGCGGATCCAGACGCTCGGGCGTGAATCGGGCGGCAACTCACCGATGGCGCCGGTGAGCATCTCGCCCTGGACCACGGCCTCGATGCCCTGCTCGATCAGGCGATCGCGCACGATGTACGCCTCGAACACGTTCTCCGCGGTGAATACGCGCCGCATCTCAGTCGGCCTCGTCCAGCCCGTAGGGCGGCGGCTGCGCATGGGCCACGCCTGCGCCCACCTGCAGCGGGGATTCCGCCGCTTCCAGGCGCAGCACGGCGAGCGCGACGAAGCCGCCTTCCGTGGGCGCGGCGTCGACGACTTCGCCGACCGGCTGCTCCGAGCCCTCGCGATGGACGCCATCTCCGGGGGCGGGTGGCGTCTCACCGCTGCCCTCAAGGATGAACATGCGCCGCTTGATGCGGCCCAGGTAGCGCGTGCGGGCGATGACCTCCTGTCCGGGGTAACAGCCCTTGTGGAAGTCGATCGCCGCCAGCCGGTCGAGGTTGACCATCTGGGCGACGAAGCGCCCGCTCGTCGCGGTAACGATGCGCGGCAGGCCGGCCTCGATGTCGAGGCGCCGCCACCCGACCTCGTCGCCCTCCGCGAGGGCGTCGGCGAGCCCGGAGGCGATCCGTTCGACGCGCTCCGCGGGCCCGTGCAGGCTCCAGCGCGGACGCGGATCGGGCAGGCGCACGACGGCGACGCCGTCGCCATCGATCGAGCAAGCGTTTGCCTGCACGGGCGCGGACCGGCCCAGTGCCGCCAGTGCGTCGCCCGCGGCCTCGCCGCAGAGGCCGAGACTGCGCCAGTCATCACCACCGGGGCGGAAGGCGACGCGGGCGCGCAGGGCGTATTTCTGCAGTCGGGCGGCAGTGGGTTCGATGATCTCGGTGGGCAGCACCAGGGCGATGTGCTCCGCGCCCAGGGGCAGCAGGCGTGGAATCGCGAGCAGGCGACCGCGCGGGTCCGAATAGCTGCTCAACAAGCTCGCGGCCGGGTCATAGGCCTGCACGTCCGTGCTGAACTGGCTGTGCAGGTAGCTACGGGCGTCCGCACCCTCGACGTGGAGGATCGCCGTTTCGGTCAGTGCGAAGAGCCGGTTCGGCACCGGTGGCGGAGCGGGGGTGGAGTCGTGCTCGTTGCTCACATTCGCGCTCATCATTCGATGTCGTGATGGTGGCTTCACTCTTGGTAGCCGCTACACTAGCAGTTCGTGCCGGGCGTGGGCGCTTTTGACAATGTGCCGACAACTCGCAACAATGAAGTATGAACCAATGCACAATGCGTTCCCGACGTGAATTCATCCCCCAATCGGCCGCAACAAAAAGACAGCCGGGCCGAATCCGAAACGGATCCGGTCGGCGAAGGGCATGACGTAGTGCCCGCGAAGGGCGAGGCGCCCGAGGAGGCCGGCGGTCCGGCCGGGCTGGAGCCGACACGCTACGGGGACTGGGAGCGCAAGGGGCGCTGCATCGATTTCTGACCGGCCGCGGGGCGTCCCGCTTCCGCCGATGGGGTCGGCACTCCGTTCCTTGAGATAACGGGGCCGGCGTGTGCGCACGCAGCGCACCACGACAAGGGGATAAATCAGCATGTCCGCGCGACCCGAGCGACCGATCTCGCCGCATCTCCAGATCTACAGGTTGCCGCTCAACGCCATCCTGTCGATCTCGCACCGCCTGACCGGGCTGGTGCTGGCGCTGGGCGCCGCCCTGGTCGTGCTGATGCTCGCCGCCACTGCCGCCGGGGCCGATGCCCACGCCGCGGCCTACGGCGTTGCCGGACACTGGCTCGGCCAGCTCGTACTGTTCCTGTTCACGGCCGCCCTCTACTACCACTTCTGTGCCGGTATCCGCCATCTCGTCTGGGATGCCGGCTACGGCTACAGCCTGGAAGCGGCGCGCAAGGGCTCTTATGCCGTCCTCGCGGGGACCGCGCTGCTGACGATCGTGACCTGGCTCGTCGCCCTGAGCGTCTGAGGAGAATCGACATGAGTTTGCGCACACCGCTGGCGCGCGCGCACGGCCTCGGTTCGGCCCAGGAGGGGGTCGGCCACTGGTGGCATCAGCGCCTGACCGCGATCGCCTTGGTACCACTGATCCTCTGGCTCGGATTCTCTGTGGCGCTGATGGGCACGGCCGATTACTACACCGTCGTCGGCTGGTTGGAACACCCCGTCAATGCGGGTCTGATGATCCTGACCCTGGCCGTTGCCTTCTGGCACGGTGCACTGGGCCTGCAAGTGGTGATCGAGGACTATGTCACCACGCACTGGAAGAAGGTCACGCTGCTGCTGCTCGTGCAGTTCGCGGCCGTTGTGCTCGCGCTCACGGGCATCCTGTCCGTGCTGCTGATCCTGTTCGGAGTCTGATCGCATGGCTGGTGACTACACCATTATCGACCACACCTATGATGTCGTCGTCGTTGGTGCCGGCGGCGCGGGCCTGCGCGCGACGCTGGGCATGGCGGAGAAGGGGCTCAGCACCGCCTGCGTGACCAAGGTCTTCCCCACGCGCAGCCACACCGTCGCCGCACAGGGTGGCATGAGCGCGGCACTGGGCAACATGGGCCAGGACAGCTGGGAATGGCACATGTACGACACCGTCAAGGGCTCCGACTGGCTCGGCGACCAGGACGCGATCGAGTACATGTGCCGTGAGGCCGTGCCCGCGGTCATCGAGCTGGAGCACTCCGGCGTGCCGTTCTCGCGAACCGAGGATGGGCGGATCTATCAGCGCCCCTTCGGTGGCATGACCACGCATTTCGGCGAAGGTACGGCGCAGCGCACCTGTGCCGCTGC
>SLKC01000132.1 GCA_007134775.1 Ectothiorhodospiraceae bacterium
TAGCAGCCCGAGACCAGTTCGTCGAGCTTGAGCCGGCCGTCGCGGTAGAGCGCAAGCAGGGTGGGGATGTCGTCGGCGGGGCTGCACGAGCCCATCTTGCTGCCCAAGATGCGCTGATTGGAGCCGGCGAGATCGCCGATCTGCATCTGGATCAGGTCGTCATCGCCGGGCATGCCGACGACGACGAGCGTGCCCCCGGCGCGCAGCAGGGCGAGGCCCTGCAGGATCGCGCGGCTGCTGCCGACGGTGACGAAGACGTAATCGAGGCCGCGGCCTTCGGTCACGCCCTCGATGGCTGTGCGTGCGTCGTCGGCCTGGGGATTGACGGTCTCCGTGGCACCGAAGGTACGGGCCATCGACCGTTTGTCATCGCTGAAATCGAGCGCGACCACGGGCGTCGCCCCCGCCATCGCCGCCGCCTGGATGCTGTTGATGCCAACGCCGCCGGCTCCGATCACGCCGACACTGTCGCCGACGCCGACATTGCCCGTGTGCACGACGGCGCCCCAGCCTGTGAGCACGGCACAGGTAACCAGTGCGGCGCTGGCGTAGGGCACGCCATCGGGCAGTGCCACGACCTGCGACTGATCGACGACGGTGCTTTCCGCGAACGCGCCCGTGCGCAGGCCCTGGTGGAGCGTCTGCTCGCTGTCGCCCAGGTGCAGCCGATGCTCCTGGTCCAGAGGGAAGCTACCCTCGCAGAGGAAGGGCTCGTGTCGGCCGCAGTGGAAACAGGAGCCGCAGTAGCGGATCAGTCCGGCGACGACGCGGTCACCGGGTGCGAAGGTGGTCACCCCCGGCCCGACCGCCTCGACCACACCGGCGGCTTCGTGGCCCAGGATGGTCGGCAATTTCCCACCCCAGGCGCCATCCGCATAGTGGATGTCGCTGTGACAGATGCCGCAGGCGCGGATACCGATCTGCACCTCGCCCCGGCCGGGCGGGTCGAGATCGATTGCCTCGATCTGCAGTGGACTGCCGAATTCGTGACATACGGCCGCTTTCATCGTGTCCTCTCTCGGTTGCGCAGGGATTGAATTGGGTGAGCGATCGGGTCGATCGCAATACTCGTCAGTACATCGGCGCGCCGGCGGGCCGTTGCCTGCCTGAAGCGGGATTGCCGTGGCGGATCGTCGGGGTCCGAACGTGCAGTCGGGGGGACGGGACCATCGAGATCATCGAGTGGAACTCGTCATGCGGCGCAAGCAGCGGGCAACGTAGCAGAATCGGTGGCTCGAAAGAAGGCGCATGGTCGCGAAGGGCAGCGGCGGCACTGCTTGGGTCGCCCCTGGGCTGTTGCGTGCAGTGTCGTGGGTCTCGGCTCCGAGTCATTGATTGTGTTGGAAAAGACCCCCCATCCGATGGGAGGGGCAGAGAATGACCCATAAGCCAGCGTTGGGTGCGCTATAACGCATGTGCGTGTAGGGGTGGCTCAGGCTGTCCATCCCTATTGCCATCGGGTTCTGTTGGTTCGTCACGGGGCATGAAGCTACCCTGCGCGGCATGGATCCCATTACGCACGCTGCCAGCGGTGCACTGGTCGCCCGCGCCATTGCGCCTCGAGATTGCACGGCACCGCGGTTCTCGCTGCGCGAGCGTACATGGATCGGAGGGCTCGCTGCCGTTTTTCCCGACCTCGACGCCGTCATCGAGGTCTTCACCGATTCGCTGACGTATCTCAATCTTCATCGCGGTGAGACCCACTCGCTGGTCATGCTCCCCGTGTGGGCGGTGCTGCTAGGCTGGCTCGTCGCGCGGCTGTGGCCGGGGGAGCGCGATTGGCGCGACGGCGCGCTGATTGTCGCACTCGCCATCGGGGTCCACATCCTCGGCGACTTCATTACCAACTTCGGCACCCAGCTCTTTGCGCCCTTTTCGCGGGAGACGCTCGCGTTCGCAACGACCTTCATCATCGATCCCTGGGTGACCGGGATCCTGCTCATCGGCCTCTTGTTGTGCTGGCGTCGCGGGGGGCGCTTCTGGGCCGGGGCCGCGCTGCTGGCGACCGGCGCCTTCATTGCAATGCAGGCGACGCTGAAACTGCACGCCGCGGATCACGCCCGCGCCGAGGCCGAGGCGAGGGGCCTGCACGGAGCACAGGTGCATGCGATGCCGCAGCCGCTCAACCCCTTCCACTGGCGACTCTTCATCGAGGATCACGATGCCCATCTATCCGCGCATCTGGGATTCTTCTCGCCGGTGCGCGCGGTCGACGAGGACGCGGGTCTGTTGCGGCGACACTGGCATGCGTTCCGGCCCCCTGACGCGCTCGAGTGGCGCCGCTACGAGCGTTTCGGCGATACGATGGAGCGCGGCTTCGCGAGCCTCGCCTGGGCGCAGCCCGAGTTCTCTACCTATCGCCGCTTTGCGGAGCTGCCCTATCTGCGTGAGGTGACCGAGCGTGCGGACTCGCAGTGCGCCGTCTTCGCCGATCTGCGCTTCCGTGTGGAGGCCGTCCCGCCACCATTCCAGTTCGCGGTCTGTCGGAATGAGGTCGGAGAGTGGCACGTCGAGGACGTCGCGCTCTGGGAGGAGCTGGAAGCGGAGGCGCGCGAAGCCCTTGAGCTTGACGATGGCAACGACGGGGACGGCGGATGAGCGCGCTTCGCCCCGGCGCGTGGGAAGGGGCCGGGGCGATTGCCTTCGGCCCCGGATTTAGCCCGTGCGGCGCATTGCACCGTGCAGCACGCAAGTTGCCAGATAGAGGGCTGTCCCCACCGCTGCGATGGCAACCGGCCAGTCGAGCGGCCACTTCAGGGCCAGGGCGCTGTAGCCGATCAGCCCACCCGCGCAGGCGGGCACAAGCGCCAGGAGTGCCGATCGCCACTCGGGTTGGCGGGTCAGCAGCCAGCCCGTCGTAAATGCGACCGTGGCTGCCGGGGCGAGACCGACAAATCGCACATCGGGCCAGCCTGGCCCGAACAGGGCGTCGAGAAGGGGGACGATGGCCAGACCGTAGAGCATGAGCAAGCGGCCAATGAGTACGACCGGGGCGCCATCCCTGCGTGCCGGCAGCGGGTGGAGAATCGCGGCACCGACGAGCAAGAGTGCCTGGAGCAGGAAGCCCCACATGATCCAGGGCGCGGCAAAAAACAGGGGTTCGAGGTAGGTGCCATAGAAGGCACCGCCGACGGCGAACCAGCCAGCGGCCAGTACGAGGCAGGCGCGGCGGTCGATGTCGCGGGGATCCTTGTGGTCGGCCAGGGCGGGCCACCAGGTCAGCACGAGCAGGAACAGCCCGAGCAGGCAGGCGATGACGACAAAGATCGCGAGTTCGGCGTTCATGCGACCGATGGCGCCGAAATAGGCGTCGAGCGAATAGGGCAGCATGTAATCTTTCCTTTACGCAGTCTTGTGCACGGACGACAGCAGAGGACCGCGATCGGCTCACGTAAGGCTCGCGGGACCAACCCCATTGTACGTCAGCCGGATGCAGTGGCGGGGCTGCGCGCGAGTGATGGACTTGCCTTGTCATGTGGACATTGCGCGATCGTAGGGGCAGTGCATGCGGTGTTTTCCGTTCGAGCAGCGCTGGCTCTTCCGCCCTAAACGGATCTCGTGCGTCCGCAATTTCTATTCGGATGATCAATAAGATGCGCGATTCGAACGTGATAGCGAAAGACTCGTAGCTCGGTCAGCTTGGTTGAGTGGATCCGATTGCACTTGCATCGCGTTGCCGATTCTTGTTTGACTATAGCGCGATGCACGTCGGACGCGCCGCGCATTCTTCAAGGGGCGCGTCGATCATTGGCTACGTGCCCATCCAGGCGGTTGCGCGAGTGAGTCGCAATGGCCTAGTGCGAATGACCACGGTCGGCCCGGTACGTTCGACCCGGTTCGACGCAATGCTTGGCCGGGAGCAGGGTAGCGACCTACCGAGCGGGAGGTTCCTCAATGAATTACAAAGAACTTGAACA
>SLKC01000057.1 GCA_007134775.1 Ectothiorhodospiraceae bacterium
ATCCCGGGCCGCCCCTGCCCAGGCAGGACGGTCGGCCGAGCGAGCGCGCCGGCGACTACCTCGAGTGCGCCAACGCCGACGACGATGCGCTCGCCTTTCGCGATTACGGCCACGCGCGCGCGGGCACCGGGTGCAACGATCGCGTCCGCGGCATCCACGTCGATGCGTTGTTCGATCCCGTCCAGCGCCGGGTGCTGCGTGCGGTCGAGCGCGCCCTGCGGGCTTACCACGCCGAGCAGGGGGTACTGCCGCGGCCCGCGGCGCTCGGTGACGCCGCCGGCGCCTGCGAGCCGGATACCTTCATCGGTCATCTGCCGCTGGCCGAGCCCGAGGCGGATCCCGCCGGCTGTGCCGCCGACGAGCGCCTGCGCCCGGCGCACTTCGGCGCCGACTGGGAATGGCTGAGCGCCAACGAGTGGTTCCCCTTCATCGTCTATCACGTCGCCGCGGGCTGCACGGCGGCCGGCGGGACCTGCCCCGGGGCGACGCCGCGGCTCAACGGCGCGGACGGGCTGATGGCCGTCGTTGCGGCTGCTGGTCGCGCCCTGCCGGGCCAACGGCGTGAGCGCGCCCAACCGAGCCTGGACGACTATCTCAATCTGCCCGCCGACCACGAACGCGGCGAGTATGTCGACAGGCCGCTGTTGCCGGGGGCGAACGACGCCTTCCGCGGGATTGACCCGCCGTGAGCCGGGGCAACGCCATCGCGGTCACGCCGGCGGGCTTCTCCCTGGTCGAACTCGCCATCGTGCTGCTCATCCTCGGGCTGCTGACCGGCGGCGGGCTTACCGTGTGGCAGGTACAAGCCGAGCGCGCGCAGCGCCAGCAACAGGCGGAGCAGCTCGAGGCGATCCGCGAGGCCCTCTACGGTTACGCCGTGAGCGCGCGCCATCTGCCCTGTCCCGACACCGACTACCCACCCGACGGCCGTGAGAACCGCGACCCGGACGGCGCCTGCCGCGCCGCGGAGGGCGCGCTGCCCGGCGCCGAACTCGGCATCGGCCGCGCGGACGCCTGGGGCCGGCCGTTGCGTTACCGCGTCACCCCGGACTTCGCCCGGCAGACGGACACGGGGGTCGTTGCCTTTGGCCTCGATGATGACGGCGACGTGCGCGTCGTCGACGCCGCCGGCGATGCGCTCGCGACCGCCGCGCCCGCGGCCGTGATCTCCTTCGGCGTGCAGGGTGGGGCGGTGTGGCGCGCCGATGGCCCCGACTGTCCGGGGCTCGCGGAGGGCTTCTCCACGCGGGCGAGCCGCAACTGCGATGCCAGTTCGGCGACCTTCGTCGACGCGGGCTATCGCGAGGATGGCGGCGACGGCGCCTTCAAACATCAGCTCACCTGGCTGTCCGGCCCGGTGCTCAAGGCGCGCATGATCGCGGCGGGGTGGCTGCCGTGATGCGGGTGGCGGCGTTTGCCCGCCGTCACGGCTGCGCCGGTATCTCAGGGCGAATCGCCGCTCTCGGCGGGCAGTGCGCGCAGCGCGCCGGTCAGCGTGAAGCGGACATGGCCCGGGCGGTTCTCCGTGAGCTCAAGGCGGTAGCCGTGGTGTGCGGCCATGCGCGCCGCCTGCAGCAGCCCGACCCCGAGGCCGTGGGCGCCGCTCAGCGTGCCGTCGAACAGGTGGTTCGCCTTCTCCGGCGGAATCGCCTCGCCGCCGTCGATGACCTCAAGGCGCACCGCCTCGCCCTCGCGCGCCAGGCGGGCGTGGATCTCGACGCTGTCATCGGCGGCCTGCTTGCGGCGCGCGTTCTCCAGCAGGTTCTCGATCACCGTATCGAAGGCGCCGCCGGGGACGGCGCGATCCGCGCGGATGCCGATCGCCGTGTCGAACTCGATCGGGTCACCCACGTAGCGCGCCTGCAGCATCGCCCACCACTCGTCGAGTGCGACCAGATCACCGCCGTCGTCGCCCGCCTCGTCGGGCTCGCGCAGCTTGTCCAGGGTCGCCTGCAGCCGCTCCTGGATCGGTGGGAGCTGGCGCTGGACCAGTTGCAGTGCCTCGTGGGCGCGTTCGGGCGGGGTTTCGCTAACCGCGGCGGTCAGCGATTCCAGCGACTGCAGGAGGTTTTTCGTGTCGTGGGTCAGCCGCGCCCCGGTCTCGTGGACGGCGCGGATGCGTGCCTGGCTCTGCAGCTCGGCCTCGCGCCGGCGGGCATCCCAGAGTTGATGGGCCAGGCGCAGCAGCAACTGGATGTGCACCCGCAGCGCAGGACTGGGCGGATAACGGGTGTAGACGGTGAGCGCGAGTTGGTCCCCGATCAGTCGGGTGGGGTAGAGGTCACAGTTGCCGCGGCGGCGTCCGCCGTTGGGCGCGTGCGCCTCGACACCGGCGATCCAGTCGAGCTCGTCGAGGGCACTGAGCACGTGGTCCAGATACGCGCCCGGGCGCAATTCCTGTGCGCCCGGTCCCGTCAGGCGCAGCAGGTACTGCTCGAAGGGGGTGCCAAGGTTGAGCAGGTAACGGTTCCACAGCAGCTGCACCAGGCTGTGCGTCGAGGCCCGTTGCCCGATCCAGCCGAGCACAAGCAGCAGCAGCGCAGCCGCCGGCAGTGTGTAGAGAAGTGCGAGTGCATAGTGCGTGTCGGTCTGGAAGCTGGCGAGCACCGCACTCGCCAGCAGCAGGAGGGTAACCAACGTTACGCCGGCGCTGCGCAGATGGTCGAAGCGCGCGGCTCCGGCCGCGGCTGGGCTCGCCTGCAGGGCGATCATCGCCAGCGGCAGCACGCCCGCGGCGAGGAGCAGCGAATGGAGGATCGGCGCATCGGCCCCGGCGACGTCGAAGAGGCCGGGTGCGACCGCGATGAGCAGCCCCAGAAAGAGGTAGCCGACCGCCAGACCCTGCGCGATGGCGTCACGATGCGAGGCGGTGCCCTCGCCAGCGATGAGGCTCAGCAGGACGATCATCCACAGGCCGACCACCACCCAGCCGCCCCAGACGATGAGCCCGACGGCGGCCAGCACCGTGGCGAGGGCGAGCAGGCGGCCCGGCGGTCGCCGGCTGTCGAAGAAGGGCTGCCAGAGCAGGAACAGCGCGACGTGCGTGAGCATCAGGCTCGCCTGCAGCAGATCGCGTTCGACGGTGAGTACCGCGCCGTGCAACAGCAGCAGCGCCGCCCCGAGCAGCCGGTGGCGCTGCGCGGGGTGGGTGACGCGGTACGGCCAGTTCTGCAACAGGCGGGCGGGCATATTCGCAGAGTAAGGAAACGACCCGCGCGCCACAATGCGGATCGGACCGACCATGGGGGTGTGGGATGATCCTCGCGTTACTCCGCCTCGGCCTGATTGAACTCCATCGCGGCCGTTTCCCTCTGCTCGCGCTGCTCATCTTCGCCGCCGCGCTCACCGCCGCGGGCGGGGCGGGCGCGCTGCTGCTCGCCGAGCGCCAGGCGCTGCAGACCGGGGTGCTCGCGAGCCTGTTGCGCCACGGCGCGATCGCCCTGCTCGGTCTCCACGTGATCGCCAGCCAGTTGCGTGAACAGCACACGGGTACCAGTGCGCTGCTGCTCACGCTCGAGGCCCCGCGCACCCACTATGTCATCGGCAAGCTCGGCGTGTGCGCGCTCGCCGCGGCCGGTCTCGCCGTGCCGGCGGGCCTGTTGCTGCTGCTCCACGGTGACTCGGCCGGGACGCTGCGCTGGACCCTGTCGTTGTGGTGCGAACTCTTCCTCGTCGCGGGTGTCGCCCTCGTGCTTACCTTTACCTTGCGCGGCGTGGTCACCGCCGCCGCAGCGCTCGGCGGCTTCTATGTGCTGGCGCGGGCACAGGGTGCACTCGAGCTGCTCGCCGCCGACACGGCAGTGGTCGCCTCCTCGTTCGGTCACGGCATCGCCACCGTCGTGCTCCACGCTGTGGCCTGGGCGCTGCCCGATCTCTGGCGGTTCACGGCCGCGGA